>JBDNHN010000154.1:0-3405 GCA_041688725.1 Gillisia sp. | reverse complement strand
TATGTCGTTTATTCTCTCTGAAATTGGTTCAGTATTATTGATTTGAGTTGTTTCAATTCCTCCCGTGATGCTTAAAATTGGTCTGGAAAAATTGTTGAATTTTTTCTGAAATCCACCTGTAATCCTGAATCTATCATCGTCGAAACCATAGTTTATTGAGCTGAAAATACGCCAGTATTTTCCGGAGTTCTCATCCTGATTTTGCCTAAAATTGAGATCGACAGAAGTATTCCAACCCTGAACGGTATTGAAATGAGTCCCGAAAACCGGGGAGGAGATCCTGAAATTTCGCTTTTGATACGAATTGCTGAAACTGTAACCAAAAAGGGCCTTGGAAGGATCAAATTTGTTGCTGACGGCATCCACAGAATCCAGATATTTTTTTGATTTTCGAAGGATCTGAATGCTGTCCTTCCTAATATAATCGGTCAATTCCTCATTGGTTAAAGGTACCGGCCTGATTTTCTGCCAAAACAGAGAATCTTTTTTGTTTGCAGCATCGGCAAAAGTCAACACCTCCCGGGAAAAGGTGGTTTTTACAAAATTGGGATTGAAGTTGTAATTGCTGTAAACTGCCGTAAATCTTCCATCTCCTGAAATCCCGAACATCGCAAAACTAAAATCAACGGTTTGTGAGATTTTTATCCAGAATTTATTGGCATCTGAATATTTGAAATTTTGAGTAAATGTGAGCACTTCAATGGGAGCGAATTGAAGTGCCTCCCCCGTTGTTTTGAGTTCTACGCCATAGATTTGCCAGGAATCTTCAACGATATAAATTGTTCCAAAGAAAACCCTGTCTTTCGGGCGCTTGGGAATCACCTGGATCTTATTGATGAGGTGACCGGCATCGTCATAAAACACCCCTTCCAGGATGTAATTGTAATAATTAAAGGCGTAATCGGCTATTGGTGAAACAATTTTCGCATTGATATCAACTGTATTTCTGTAAAATGTAAAATCAGATTCCTGTGCAGAATTAAGGCTAAAGCCATTGTCGTTTCCACTCACTTTAGAGGCGAGGATTTTTTCCTTAAAATCGTCCGGGGCTTTATAGGTAATTTCTGAAATTGTTTCGCTTAAGTAAACTATTCCGCTTCGGGTAGAATCCAGCCCGCCACCCAGATCACCAATCTCCTGCCCAAGGATCTTTTCCGGGGCATTTTTAATCCGCCATAAACCTCGTGAATAATAATCTGCGGTGTATTCTTCTATTTTTGCCAGGTTTTTCCTGCGATTGTCAATGGCATTGCGGATAATTTTATCAGCAGGATTTTCATCAGCATTCACCGTAACTTCTTCAAGGTTGGTAATCTCGGAAGTAAGTTTGACGTCCAATTGATAGGGAAAATCCTGTATTTGTATCTGTTTCCGCAGGGTTTCATAGCCTAAAAATTGAAAGATCAACGTGTAATTTCCGGGTTGGGTTAATTTTAATTGGTAGGCACCTTCTTCATTGGTTGTAATGCCTTTTAAACCATCTTCTGTATAAATATTTACGTAGGGGAGAAGTTGGTTCCCGGTATCGGTCACTTTGCCGATAACCTGCGAAAACATAGAATTTGAGATGAAAATCAATAAAATTGCAAGCTGTAATCTGCGAATCATTTAGCTGAGTTTAATCAAAGCCAAATTAGGTATTTTAAATAAATGTGCGGAAATCTTTAGTTAAAATCTTTTTTTATCCGATCCAGACGGATCTTGCTTTCGCGGTCTTTGATGCTTTCGCGTTTATCGTAGAGCTTTTTACCTTTGGCAAGAGCTATTTGAAGTTTTGCAAGTCCGCGTTCATTGATAAACAATAGCAAAGGAACAATTGTAAGCCCTGAATTTTTAACCGCTTTTTCAAGTTTCCTGAGTTCACGGCGTTTCATAAGGAGTTTACGTTGGCTTTTTGGATTGTGGTTGAAGTGGCTGGCGTGTGAATATTCTTCAACCGTCATATTGATCACAAAAAGCTCATGGTTGTGAAATTCGCAGAAACTCTCGGTGATAGCTGCTTTTCCCAACCGGATAGCCTTTATCTCTGTTCCGGCTAGTTTGATCCCTGCAATGTGTTTATCCAGGAATTCGAATTCAAACTTTGCCTTGCGGTTTTTTATTTTAATGGTATTACTCATAGATCCACAAAAATAGCAAGCTTTCTTTAATATATGGCATAATGTATTTGTAAATTTCGAAAATGAGAAAAACATCAATTTTTCATTAACTTTACTGAATGGAAATTTTGTTAGAACAAAAGCGGAAAGTAATCAACAGCAGCGGGAAGCTTTTTTAAAGCTGGCGCCGGCGAAACGCTTTGAGAAATTTTGGAAATGATGGAGGCTTTTGAGTTATTTCCTGTTAAAAATAGTGGAAAGTGGAAAAAGGAAAGACAAGTCAAATTTTATAATTCAAATTAAGCAGCAGGGTGATAGGTAAGTGGAAAAAAGATGTCAATCAATTTATCGAACTTACTACTAAACACAGGGTAAAGATGTTATTAGTGGGAGGTGGAGCAGTTAATTTTTACGGTTATCAGCGTCATTCGGCCGATGTGGATTTTTGGATTGATACAACCGATGTGAATTTTAAAAAACTACTGGCGTTTTTAAAGAGAAGGGATATCAATTGAATGATTTCCCTGAAGATGTTAAAAACTCAGTTCAAAATATTTCCGTCAAATTCAGTCCATCGGATTTCGACATTGAATTAATGACCAGATTTTCATTGAATAAAACCTTCGAAGAGGCTTATGCTTTAAGGATTTGTTCAGAAATAAAGTGACCGAATTATAGGCAGGTATTTTGTTCGCCAATAAGGCGAAAAACGTGGACATAGCAGTAGCTATGGCGAGTATTTTCAACGCAGTTGACGAGCAAAAGTACCCGTAGAAATGAGCTGGTTATTTCTAGACAGATCCTAAGTGAAATGGTTGAAATTAAAAAGAATAAACTAGCTAAAATTAATATTCTGACAATTTCAGATTTAATTGAAAGTAAAATTAGATCAGGCCGACCAAAGGATTTGTTGGATATTCAACAACTCCGGGAAATCAATGGGTTGAAATAAATTGTTGAAAATGGGAAATCCTTCTCGTAACTATTGTTTCTCTGATTTGTTTACCTTTGCGAAAATTTTAAAAATATTATGAAATATATTATTGTTTTTATATTAGGGCTCTTTGTCACTTCCTGTCAGGAAGAAAAAGAAGCGATCTCTGCTGATGAAATTATCACCAAAACCATTGAAAATGCCGGAGGTGATATTTATAAGAGAGCCACCGTTCAGTTTAAGTTTAGAGATAACACCTATAAAAGCATCCGTAATGGAGGAGAATTTCAACTGGAACGAATTATTTCAGATTCTGCAGGAACCTTCAAGGATGTGGTGAGCAATACCGGATTTCAGAGGTTTAAAAACGAT
>JBDNHN010000153.1:0-7383 GCA_041688725.1 Gillisia sp. | reverse complement strand
TGAAACCTGAAAACAAGGATAAACTGGCGTACATATTAAAACATCATGTAACCCCTGGTAATTACGATTATGAATTTTTAAAAAAAGTCAAAAAACTTGGGCAGGCCAGCAACGAGAGCATTAGTGTAGAAGTTATTGATGATGAAGTTTATGTGGGAGGGGCAAAAATTATTGCAAGTATTCCTGCAGGAAACGGGATAGTACATGTTGTTGACAAAGTTATTCTTCCGGCAAATTAAGTTAGAAACCAACCTTTAAATAATAGAAACATGAAAAAAACAATTAACATTTTAGTAACTCTGCTGTTTGTTCTTGGGCTATTTAGTTGTGATCAAGGCAAGTCTGATGAAGACAAAGGTGCTCTTGGCTCCAATGCTGCAGAAAAAGTATATGTCGCTCCCGGGGAACACGATGAATTTTATGCCTTTTTATCAGGCGGATTTAGCGGACAGATGTCTGTGTATGGACTTCCCTCCGGAAGACTTTTTAAAGTGATCGATGTTTTCTCACAAGATCCTCAGGAATCCTATGGATATAGTGAGGAGACCAGGCCTATGCTTAACACTTCCTTCGGATTTGTTCCATGGGATGATGCCCATCACCCGGACATCTCACAAACTAATGGAGTACTTGATGGACGTTGGGTATTTATCAATGCCAACAACACCCCACGTATTGCAAGAATTGATTTGACCACTTTCGAAACTGCTGAAATCCTTGAAATACCAAATAGTGCAGGAAATCACAGTTCTCCTTTTGTTACTGAGAACACAGAATACGTTGTGGCAGGTACCCGTTTTTCTGTTCCAATCCCACAAAGGGATATGCCCATTAAAGATTATAAGGGGAAATTTAAGGGTGCTTTGTCCTTTGTAAGTGTAGATCCCGAAAATGGAGGTATGGAATTAGCATTTCAAATATTAATGCCCGGTTTTGATTATGACCTTGCACATCCCGGAAGAGATAAATCACACGGCTGGTTTTTCTTTACCACTTATAATACCGAAGAAGCAAATTCATTATTGGAAGTAAATGCTTCCCAAAATGATAAAGATTTTATTGCAGCCGTTAACTGGAAGAAAGCTGAAGAATATATCAAAGCAGGTAAGTTTAAAACTATGCCTGCAGATTATGCCCATAACGTATACAGTGATGAAACCCATAGCGCTACCTCTACTATGTTAAAAGAAGTGAAGATATTGGATGCTTCAGAACTACCCGGTTTGGTATATTTCTTACCTACGCCTAAATCTCCACACGGAGTTGATGTAGATCCTTCAGGTGAATATATAATTGGTAACGGTAAATTGTCTGCCGATTTAACGGTACACTCCTTTACCAAAATGATGGATGCAATTAATAACAAAAAATTTGATGGGGAAGCCTATGGAATCCCAATCTTGAAATTTGAAGATGTTTTGGCAGGTACTGTTAATCAAGCAGGATTAGGCCCATTACATACAGAATTTGATGGGGAAGGAAATGGTTATACATCTTTCTTTATCTCCTCTGAGGTAGTGAAATGGAAATTAGGAACCTGGGAAGTTTTGGACAGAAAACCTGTCTACTATTCTGTAGGCCACGTAATGATCCCTGGAGGAAATTCAAGAAATCCATATGGGAAATACTTATTGTCCCTAAACAAGATTACCAAAGACCGGTTCTTACCTACAGGTCCGGAGGTTACGCAATCTGCGCAGCTTTTTGATATTACAGGTGATAAAATGGAGTTGTTACTGGATTTTCCAACCATTGGGGAACCTCATTACGCCGCCGGAATTCCTGCGGAAATAATCGCGAAAAATTCCAGGAAGATCTTTAAACTGAGTGAAAACAAGCATAAATATGCTATTACAACTACCCAGGAAGCCAGAGTAGAACGCAATGGAAATGAAGTGCATGTTTATATGAGTATGATCCGAAGCCACTTTACCCCCGATAATATTGAAGGCGTAAAAATTGGTGATAAAGTTTATTTCCACCTTACAAACTTTGAGCAGGATTTTGATGTTCCTCATGGTTTTGCAATTATTGGCGGACATAACCCAGAATTATTGGTTATGCCGGGAGCAACTGAAACTCTTGTATGGGAACCTACAAAAGTAGGCGTTTGGCCATTCTATTGTACAGATTTCTGTTCTGCCTTACACCAGGAAATGTCAGGATATGTAAGGGTATCCCCTGCAGGATCAAACGTTCCTTTAACCTCAAGTTTAGGCGAATAAGCACTTTTGATTACAGAAGAAAAATTAATCCTTGACTTCTATAGATCATAAATATAAAAGGACGGGAGTAAATAATTACTCCCGTTTTATTTAAAAAAATTTTACAAAGATGAAAAAAGCCGGATTATTAATGATTTTGGGCTCATTATTACTTTTAGGATTATTTAAATTTCCCTTATGGAACATTATGTTGGGTGCCCCACAATACCCGGATCCATTAGGAATGAATATATTTATTAATGGCATTAAAGGGGTTAGCGAATTTGATATACAAAATATAGATGGATTAAACCATTATATAGGCATGAAGACAATTCCTAAACCGGAAGAAATGTGGGAGTTCAGTACTTTCCCTCTTGTAATTGGCGGAATGGCATTTCTGGGTGTATTAATAGGATTTCTAGGATTTTTTGGCAAAATAAGTTACCACTGGTTTTTGGGCTGGTTAATTTTAATGACTATTCTTGGCGTTTTGGGAATGTATGATTTTAATTCCTGGCTAACTGAATATGGTACAGATCTGAATCCAAATGCCATAATGAAAATGACTAATCTGGATGGTACCCCTCTTACTTATAAACCTCCTCTCTTAGGTTCTAAAAAAATATTGAATTTTACGGCACATTCCTATCCCAGACTTGGGGCCTATATGATGTTTACAGGGATGTTGTTTACATTAATTGCGTATTTTTTAGGTAAAAAAACACAAAAACAAAAATTTTAAATAAGAATTCTATAATAAAATATACCATGAAAAAACAATTTGTTTTATTGTTCCTACCGGTTTTATTTTTATTAGCCTGTAATATAAGCCCACAACCTATTAATTATGGTGAAGATGCTTGCCATTATTGCACAATGACTATCGTAGATCAGCAACACGCCGCTCAAATTGTTACCGACAAGGGCAAAGCCTATAAATTTGACGCGATAGAGTGTGAGCTAAATTATCTAAAGGAAAATGAAGATATCAACCCGGAACTTTACCTGGTAAGTGATTTTATGAATCCCGGTCAGTTAATAGACGCCACCAAGGCCACCTATCTAATCAGTAAAAACATACCAAGTCCTATGGGCGCATATCTTTCAGCGTTTCAGACCAAAGAAGCCGCAGATAAAACAAAAATGAAATACAAAGGTAAATTATATACCTGGGAAGAAATATTAAATCATTTCAAGATGTGATCAATTAAAAATGGGTTGATTTTCAGAAAAAAATAATTTTTCCTTACTCCTAGCAATTACTGTATTATTTTTAAGGCATTTAAAAAACCATGCTTCATAAAACCACATTTCTTTTTATAATAACCCTGATTTTTGGAATGATTCTCCAGGCAAAGACCATAACGGTTTGTTCCTCCTGTGAAATTACATCTATAAAGCAAGGAGTTGCCATCGCCTCGCCTTTTGACACCTTACTTATAAAAAAAGGAATTTACAACGAGGTAAATATTGTCATAGACAAACCTTTAACCCTTTTGGGTGAAGGCAACCCGGTGATTGATGGCGAAAATAAAGGTGAAATTATAACAATAATAGCAGATAATGTAACTGTTGACGGGCTTTCCATTATAAATGTTGGCACCAGTTATACAGCAGATTATGCTGCGATAAGAGTGGTGAAAAGCAAGAATTTTTTAATTCAAAATGTGAGATTGGAAAAATTGTTTTTTGGCATCTACCTGGAAAAATCCAGGGATGGAAGGGTATTCAATAATAAAATCATTGGCGATGCCGTGGAGGAATACAATTCGGGTAATGGAATCCAACTTTGGTATTGCAGAAATATTGTCGTGGAACAAAACATTGTTAAGCATGTGCGGGATGGCATTTACCTTGAATTTTCAGACTCTATTACAATTAACAATAACCTAAGTTCCAATAACATTCGTTATGGATTGCATTTTATGTTTTCCAACAATGATGATTACACAAATAATACCTTTGAGAACAATGGAGCCGGGGTTGCGGTCATGTTCTCAAAACAAATTAAGATGTACAACAATACCTTCAAAAAAAACTGGGGAACAGCATCTTATGGATTGCTTTTAAAAGAAATCAACGATGCTGAGATCATAGGAAATACCTTCGAAGAAAATACTATCGGTATAACTGTTGAAGGCTCCAACAGGATTGAATATAAAAACAATGATTTTAAAAGCAATGGATGGGCTGTAAAGGTCCGGGGAGCGTGTTATGCAAATTCCTTTATTGAGAACAACTTTTTAAATAATTCCTTTGACATTTCATATAACGCCAGACTTAATGACAATGTGTTTGAAAACAATTACTGGAGCAGCTACACTGGCTACGATTTAGATAAAAACGGGATAGGCGATATACCTTACAGGCCTGTAAAATTGTTTTCTTATATTGTAAACCGAACCCCGGAAACTATTATCTTGCTCAGGAGTCTTTTTATAGATATCATAGATTTTTCTGAAAAAGTATCCCCCGTATTTACGCCGGATAATTTGTTTGACAATTTCCCCCGAATGAAAGTAATTAAGCATGATTGAAATAAAGGATTTATATAAAAAATTCGGAACAAACCAGGTTTTACAAGGAATTGATCTGAACATTCAGCGGGGAGGAATATTTGCCGTTTTAGGCCCTAACGGATCCGGAAAAACTACCTTAATAAAAAGTATTTTAGGAATGGTAATTCCTAACTCTGGCACCATTAAACTGGATGGGAAATCGATAAAAAATAGCTGGAAATATCGAAAAGAAATCGATTATCTGCCACAAATAGCAAGTTTTCCGGGCAACCTAACCGTTAATGAGCTTATTAAAATGATCAAAGACATTAGGGCAAAGAAAACCACTGATGAACTCAGGCTCATAGAACTCTTTAAAATGGAGCCGTTTTTAAATAAAAAACTTGGAAACCTCTCTGGAGGGATGAAACAAAAAGTGAACCTCTTACTCGCCTTTATGTTTGACAGCCCTTTAATAATTCTGGATGAACCAACTTCCGGATTGGATCCCATTTCACATATTCGTTTAAAAGAGCTTATTCAAACCGAAAAAACCAAAGGGAAGACTATCCTTATTACCTCACATATCATGAGTTTTGTTGAAGAAATAGCCGATGAAATTGTTTTTCTGCTGGAAGGAAAAATTTACTTTAAAGGCAGTATTTCTGAATTAAAGACAAAAACCAATCAACCCGATTTTGAACACGCGATAGCGTCAATTTTATCCAGTAGTTATGCTTAAAATTCTAAAATACAGTTTTTATGATCTGATGCGTTCCCGTTGGAGCTATATATATTTCCTGTTTTACCTTCTATTGGGGGGTGTCTTATTGTTTCTTAACAACGATCTTTCCAAAGCGGTGATTACACTTATGAATGTAATTATTATCCTGGTGCCACTTATTGGGACTATTTTTGGAGTAATGTATTATTATAATTCAAAAGAATTTACCGAGTTGCTCCTGGCCCAACCTATAAAACGATCTTATATTTTTCTAGGTCAATATTTGGGAGTAGCATTTTCCCTCTCTATGAGTTTAATTCTTGGGTTGGGACTTCCATTTATATTTTACGGCATTTTTAAATCTGCTGCAATCTGGGATTTTGCTATGCTACTTGTCACAGGTGCGTTCTTAACTTTTATTTTTACCGCACTGGCTTTTAATATAGCCCTCTCTAACGAAAATAAGATAAAAGGTTTTGGATATGCTATTTTGTTGTGGCTTTTCTTGGCTGTTATTTATGACGGCATCTTTCTTATGTTCTTAGTTATGTTTGATGAGTATCCCTTAGATAAATTCTCGCTAATAGCTTCTATGTTCAACCCAATTGACCTCTCCAGAATTTTAATTTTGCTGAAACTGGATATTTCAGCTTTACTGGGTTATACCGGGGCAGTTTTTCAAAAGTTTTTTGGTACCTCACAGGGCCTGATAATTTCTGTTTTTGTTTTATCACTTTGGGCTCTTATCTCTACCTATAATATTTTTAGAATATCCAGGAAAAAAGATTTTTAGATAAAATTAAATCTTTCTTTTTTATCTGATTTTTCTTCACTCACCCCAATAAAATCAATGTTAATTTATTGGCATTCAATCTATCGCGATTTGAATATTTTGTAAACATTTAATTGTTCATAAATACCTAAAGTACTTATATTCAGTGTTTTAGCTTATATTACCTGTAAACTTTTTATTAATTGACGTGTTTGTTATTCTATAATTTTATTTACATTTATACCATATAATAACGTACAATTTACCAACAAAGATTACAAAATGAAAACACCTACCACCCTACCTCCCGCAAAAACCTATTCCCAGGATGAAGCTTTTCAGGCCTCAAAGGCCTATTTTAAGGGCGATGAACTGGCTGCCCGCGTATGGATTAACAAATACGCCTTAAAAGATTCGTTCGATAATCTTTATGAGCGAACTCCCCAAGATATGCATCATAGAATTGCCGGGGAAATTGCGAGAGTAGAGCTTAAGTATTCAAATCCCATGTCGGAAAATGAGATTTTGAGTTTGTTGGAAAATTTTAAATACATCGTTCCACAAGGAAGCCCTATGGCCGGAATTGGGAACAAATATCAAATTGCCTCTCTGTCAAATTGTTTTGTAATTGGAAATAAGGGACTTAATGATTCTTATGGCAGTATCATGAAAATAGACCAGGAACAGGTCCAACTTATGAAACGCCGTGGAGGTGTGGGCCACGATTTATCACATATACGTCCAAAAGGATCTCCTGTTAAGAATTCAGCCTTAACCTCTACCGGATTGGTGCCATTTATGGAGCGCTATTCTAATTCTACCAGGGAAGTTGCTCAGGATGGACGAAGAGGAGCCTTGATGCTTTCAGTTTCAGTAAATCATCCCGATGCGGAAGATTTTATCGATGCGAAATTAGAGCAGGGAAAAGTTACCGGAGCAAACATATCTGTGAGAATGGACGATGCTTTTATGAAAGCAGTCAAGAATAAAACAAGTTATACGCACAAATTTCCCATCAACAGTGAAAATCCGAAATACACTAAGGAAATTGAAGCAAATACATTGTGGAATAAAATTGTTCATAATGCATGGAAATCGGCAGAACCGGGAATTTTATTTTGGGATACTATTATAAGGGAATCTGTTCCGGATAGTTATGCCGATTTGGGATACAATACTGTT
>JBDNHN010000003.1:0-4702 GCA_041688725.1 Gillisia sp. | reverse complement strand
TTCTTGATCAGGATCTGAAGTCCTGTAACTGCAAATCTTTTGGGCTTCCCGTCTCTGCTTCGGGTTCCTTCCGGAAATATTACCGCTGAGTGTTTTGTTTTATTCAAATATTCTGAAAATCGTGAGAGAGCAACTATGGCTTGTCTGGAATCCTTTCGATCTATTAAAACAGAGCCTCCATGTCTCAAGTTAAAAGAGATACTCGGAACTCCTTTTCCCAGTTCTTTTTTACTGACAAATTTTGGATGGTGTTTTCTAAAAAACCAGATAATTGGGGGGATATCGTACAATCCCTGGTGGTTGGCCACAAAAATACAAGGCCGGTCCAATGGGATTTCATACGGGTTATCGACACTGAAACGCGTGCCTAAAATATTTAAACTCCGCATTAAAAAGAGGTTAAAAATATCCACCGATTTTTTATGTGCTTTATATCCTCCCAATTTCAGGGAAATCCATTGAATTGGATGAAAGATCAGTAAGTTGAGAAAGAAAAAAAAATAACATAAAATTGAAAGGGGATAAGCGAGTACTTTCTTCATCATAAAATAGATCTTCTGCAAAAATACAATGTTTAAAAGAATATTATTGAACAGATGGGGTTATTCAACCTGAACACATTTTCCGTTTTCACAGGCAAGTTGCGTGGGTGGAGTAACAAACATGCAGTTGCTAATTACGCCGAACTTTCTATTATAGGCATCTTCTGCTTTGGTGTAATTTTCAACCATTGCGGTAAGGGCTTCTACATCAACCTGGTTTGAAAACAGGATGTAACCCTGTGGCCCTCCGCAGGCTTTGCTTCCGTAGGCCAAAAAACTGCATTCCCCGGTTTCTGAACAACTATCAGCATTTATAACAGAATAGATCTCGACTAGTTGTTTCTCCAAATTCTTCGCTGTAATTACCTGGTCATCTTCCGCCTGTTCACAACCTGAAACACTTCCGATAAATAAAAAAAGTGCAAGGAAAAATTTCATAAAAAAGATGTTTTGATGAAAGAAGAAAGGTACTAAAAATGGTGAATTTCAGCAATAAAAAAAACCGGTCTCTCCTGAGACCGGTTTTAATTTATTTTAAGATCAACCTGGGATTAACAAAACTCGTTAAAAGCACCGGTTAAATTTGCTGCGATCATTTCTGCAGGCCGTCCTTCAATATGATGACGTTCTAACATGTGAACCAATTCGCCATCTTTAAACAAGGCAATAGCAGGTGAAGAAGGAGGGAATGGGATCATATAGCCACGCGCTTTATCGGTTGCTTCTTTGTCAACTCCCGCAAAAACGGTTACTAAATTGTCAGGTCTCTTATCATTTTGTATTGAAATTCGGGCTCCCGGACGCGCATTTGCTGCCGCACATCCACAAACTGAATTTACCACGACAAGGGTAGTTCCCTTTTTTTGCATCGCCGCATCTACTTCTGCTTCGGTATGTAATTCTTGAAAACCTGCTTTAGTCAGGTCTTCTCTCATCGGTTTTACTAAATCTGCTGGATACATATATATGGAATTTTTAATAAACATTTCTAAAGAACAAAGATACAGAATTATCTTTACTTAGACTCATATCAAATAACTATGTATTAATAAGTTGGATTTATTGAAAAGGTCCAATAACTTTATTGGGGCACATTCCTTTTAACTTCTTCAAAATACTATCTTTGGCACTCAAAAGAAGATATTTCATGTTTAAATGGGTTTTGGCCGTTCTAGGCTTTATGTTTTTTAGGTATCCGGGTGCTATCTTAGGATTTATTGTAGGATCTTTAATAGATAACTGGAATAGGTCTTCGGGAGGGTTTAGTAAAGTTTTTTCGGGTGAAGGTCAACAGGTCTCCCCCGGGGATTTTGAATTAAACCTTCTGTCGCTGGCTTCCCTTGTTATTAAGGCAGATGGAAAAGTTTCCCAATCTGAAATGGACTTTGTACAAGCCTATTTTGTGCAGGCCTACGGGAAGGAACGTGCCAATGCCACCTTCAAGACCTTTAACGAGGTGATCAAAAACCGGGAAATATCTCCGCAACGTATTGGTTTATACCTGCAACAGCGAACCAGATATGAGGTAAGACTTCAGATCCTTCATTTTTTATTCAGCATTGCAAAAGCCGATGGATCTGTTTCGGAAGCTGAGTTGAATCAGCTTTTTGAAATTTCCGAATGTTTGAAATTAAACCGAAGAGATTTTGAGAGCATTAAGGCTATGTTCTTTAAGAGTGCCGATAATGCCTATAAGATCCTGGAAATTGAAAAATCTGCGACCGATGCCGAGGTGAAATCCGCATTTCGCACTATGGCCAAAAAATACCATCCGGATAAACTCCAACATATGGATGAAGCCTACCAAAAAGGAGCCCAGGAAAAATTCACCAAGGTGCAGGAAGCTTACGAACAAATCCAAAAGGAAAGAGGTATATAAAATTAAATTTTCACCAGGATTTGTTGAAACTTCAGGAGCAATTACTTAATGCAAAAATATATTTTTAGACTAATCTAAAAATATATTTGGAACATCTAAAATATTTTTGCAATTTTGCATTATCAAATTTAGATGGATGAAGACCAATGCGCTAAGATTAATTTTATCGATAAGTTTTATTTTTGCCGGCTTATTTATGGCTTCCAGTCAGGAAAATTCAGTTTCGGAGGATTTAATTTCGGGCAGGCCGGATCAAACTGAATCTCCTTCCCTGGTTTCCAAAGGATCAATTCAGATTGAAACTGGGTTTTTCTATGAAAATTCGGAAAATAAAAACCTAACCGAAAACTCCGGGATTTCTTATAATCAAGTTGCCGAATGGGGAGAAGATTTCCCGGAAACCTCTTATTTATATACACTTATTCCGTCCATTAAAACATTCGAAATTCCGAATGTTTTATAAACTCAAGAGTCTCCTAAATATTTATTTTAATGACATTTTCAGAAGAAAACTATCTTAAAACCATATTTCACCTCACGGTTCTTTCAAATTCCGCAGTGAGCACCAATGCCATTGCTGAAATGATGGAAACCAAAGCTTCCTCCGTAACAGATATGATTAAGAAACTGGCTGAAAAGGATTTGGTCAATTATAAAAAATACCAGGGGGTTTCCTTAACTAATAAGGGCAAGTTGGCCGCTAAAACTATAGTTCGAAAGCACCGTCTTTGGGAATTTTTCTTGGTAGAAAAGTTGGATTTCTCATGGGATGAGGTTCATGAAGTGGCCGAACAGCTGGAACATATAAAATCTGATAAACTTATCAGGGAGCTCGATAGATTTTTGGGATTTCCCAAACAAGACCCGCACGGGGATCCAATTCCTGATGCTGAGGGTAATTTTACAGTTTTGAATAAAGTCTTATTATCTGATCTCAAAAAAGGAGAATCCGGAATTTTTGTTGGGGTTAAAGATTCTTCAACAACATTCCTGCAGTTTCTCGATAAAAGGAATATTGCTTTAGGAAGTGAAATAAAAATAATTGAGAAGGAACCTTTCGATCAATCAGTACTTATAAAAATTAATGAACAGGAGTTGAGGGTTTCAAAGCTGATTTCCGGAAATATTTATATTAAAACAACTTAATTTATTATGAACGACATAATTGCATATTTAAGCAGTATTGACCCCATTCTAGCGGCATTTTATGCTACTCTTTTTACCTGGGGGGTAACCGCATTGGGAGCCAGTCTGGTTTTCCTTTTTAAGACTATTAAAAGATCTGTTTTTGACGGAATGCTCGGATTTACCGGTGGGGTAATGGTAGCTGCGAGTTTTTGGAGTTTATTGGCGCCCGCGATTGAGATGAGCTCAGGAGAAGGATTTACCAAGGTGTTTCCATCGGTAATCGGGTTTGCGCTTGGAGCCCTGTTCCTGTTTTCCCTGGATAAGATATTACCACATTTGCACATCAATTTCAAGATGGAGGATAAGGAGGGGATAAAGACTCCCTGGCATAAATCTGTGTTATTGACCCTGGCCATCACAATGCACAATATTCCTGAAGGGCTGGCCATTGGAGTATTGTTTGGGGGAGTCGCGGTAGGATTTGAAGGAGCCAGTATTGGGGGTGCAGTGGCTCTGGCCATTGGAATTGGATTACAGAATTTTCCGGAAGGTTTTGCGGTAGCGGTACCATTGAGAAGACAAGGATTAAGCCGATGGAAAAGTTTTAATTACGGACAGCTTTCAGCAATTGTTGAACCTATTGCCGCAGTTTTGGGAGCCTGGGCCGTTATTACTTTTCAACCGATATTACCTTACGCCTTGGCTTTTGCAGCCGGAGCAATGATTTTTGTAGTGGTGGAAGAAGTTATCCCGGAATCTCAACAGGAAAGGTTTACCGATATTGCCACAATGGGATTCATCGGCGGTTTTATTCTGATGATGACTCTGGATGTAGGTTTGGGTTAATCCCTGTTACATATCAGGCTTTTGATCGTCTTTATTACAAAGGATTAGTATGAAGTATTTGTTTTTTCTTGGAATTTTAATTTGTTCAATTTCCTTATCAGCCCAGGTTCAGGAAGAAAACAGAATTTTCAACTCGGTTTTGCAAGGTGGGGAACAACTTGAATTTGGTGATAAATCTATCCGGTTTAAAAAAGTTATTTCCGATTCCAGATGTCCGAAAGATGTTACTTGTGTTTGGGCAGGTGAAGCCAAAGTTTTGATTGAAATATTTGAAAAGGGCAAACTTATCAACGAAAAACAGGTGGTT
>JBDNHN010000018.1:0-3260 GCA_041688725.1 Gillisia sp. | reverse complement strand
GATTATCCTGTCCAAATTTACTTTTGGAGAATTTGTCAAAATAATTAAATCCGGTTTAAATCCTGGAATATCATAAACTCCGCTGCTATCAATAATCAACACTAATTTTTCCGAAAGTTGGAACACATTTTTCAAACGACTTTCTTCTAGGGTACTTATATTCAAATTTGTTTTGTAATCCCTGATAAAAGTTTGGGCTGAAGCAATGGTGTCCAGATTGTGATAGAGCAGTAAATTTTGTCCTTTTTTAACCCCGATTACCGTATTTCGGCTTTTATGAAAAATTACGGTTTCTTCGAATTCCCCTGAAGTTTTTTCGTAGATCAGAACTACTTGTATGAAAATTAAAGTCAGAAGAAAAAAAGAGAGGTTTTTAATATTTGAATTTTTCAGAAGTAATATAAGTGCGAGTATTAGCAAATAAGCAGAAACACAAAGAAGTACCGAAAAGTAAATATTATGAAAGATAAAATCCTCCTTTGATGCCACATAAGCGACAAAATTATTGAGGAAAGAGATCATCCCGCCGTATAATGAAGCCAGAATAGAAGGCAATAAACCGGTAAGTGCTAACAGCATCACCAGGATTCCCATTCCTAAGATAATCCCCAGAAATGGTAAGATCACCAGGTTCGATATAAAAAACAATCCGGGGAATTGATGGAAATAAAACAAACTTAATGGTAAGACGCCTATTTGTGCGGCTATGGTCACGGTAAAAATTCCCCATAAATATTTAACAGCCTTGAATTTTGGAGTGAATAGGCCGAATAAATAGGGTTGGATGAGCACGATAGTAAATACAGCAGCGTAACTCAGTTGAAACCCAACCTGAAACACAAAATCGGGGTTCACTAATAAAAGGAACAGTAGCGATATGAATAGGGTATTTAGAGCGCTGCTTCGCCGGTTAAACTGTATTCCTATCGCAAAAAAGGAAAACATGCTTACAGCTCGAACCACAGATGGAGATAAGCCGGCCAAAATGGCAAATCCCCAAAGCAAGGCCAGCAGGAGCAGGGTTTTAATAAATTTTCCTTTAGGAAGTCTTTCCACAGGTTTTAAAACCCAGTTTAAAAGCAGCAGGATAATCCCTACGTGCAATCCTGAAACCGCCAAAATATGGATTACCCCGGCTGAGGCATAATTGCTATAGGTTTCAGGGGAAATATCCTGCCGCTGGCCTAAAAGCAACGCTTGGATGATCGCGAGTTCTTCTGGTTTAAAATTGGATTGTTTGAGCTCAAATACAATTTTACTGCGCAGCTTTCCGGCTAAAGCTTTTAACCCGTAATTTTCTGGTTTAAGTTGTACTATTTGGTTTGAGCTGCTGTTTATCTGCCTTAACACCCCCAAATTTTCCATATAGTTACGGTAATTGAACTGATGAGGGTTCAGGGGAGCGTTTATCTGTATGAATTCAGCCGAAAGCGCTAGATTGTCGCCTATCTCATATTGCCTGTTCTCAGGGTCCTTAGAAACGTTTAAAAGCACTTTGCCTTCTGCGGGTTGTGCGTTGTAATGTTTGGCTTTTAATATGTATTTATCCTGATAAAGTCCGGGTTTTAGTTTTTCGGTTACTTCAGCTAATAAAAGTTGATTTTGTTCGGGGGCAGCTTCGGCCAAAAGGTTCAAATAATGATTTGGCCGGTTTTGATGCAAATGTATTGAAGCAGAAAATATCCCGAGAAAAAGGAACATCACAATGCAACTGATCCCGAAGAATATATCCTGAAAAAACAGCTTTTTTGCCCTGAAATAACTGAAGGTAAAAATAATAAGGAAAAGTCCACCCCAAGGTAATAAACTATCTACAGGGAGTTTTAAATAAAACCCAAGAATAATTCCCGTCATCAGGGAAAGGGAAAGTTTTATAATGGATAAATTGAGCAAGGTTTTATCTTGATGGATTCCCCATCAAGATACCAAAAAAATCAGATCAACCTGCGGGCCATCACAAAATGCTCAAACCAGTATCCATCAGCCAGGGACGAAATAATAACCCCGCGGGAGGTGGTGGAATGAATAAAAAAGATATGTCCCGGCTGGATTTCTATTACCAGGCCAACATGGTTGATTACTTTTTTATTCTTATTGGTTTCAAAAAATAACAAATCCCCTATATTCACTTCGGCCAATTCCAGGCGGTCACCCTCCAGGGACATCGCCCTCGAGGAACGGGGCAGGGAAATATTTTCCTGTAAATAAGAAGTAAATACAAGGCCGGAGCAGTCCATTCCATCTTTGCCGGTGCCGCCATATTTATAACGTGTTCCCTTTTGATCTAATGCAAAGGAGGTGATATTGTAAACCCGTTTATCTTCGGGGAATTCTTCAGAAGATGCAGTATTTATTTTGGTTACCGGGGGGTTAGCGGGAATTAATTTTCCGGAGCTAAGCCGGGATTTGTGTTCTGTCTGAAGTCTTGATTTTGATGCGCTACACGATGCAAAAAGAGCCATTAATACAAATAACAAACCAAATTGATAAACATATTTTCTCATTAAATATTATTGGTTAATGGCGTTATAAATCAAAGTAGCCGTTTTTTGACTTGCTCCCCGACCACCCAGTTCTTTCTCTAACTCATAATAAGCCTCAAATATTGTTTCCCGATTATCGGGATTTAAGATTTTGTTCAGTTCTTTTTTCAGGGACTTTTTATTGAAATCATTTTGGATCAACTCTTTTACCACCTCTTTTTTCAAAATCAAATTCACCAGTGAGATATAATCCAGTTTAACTATACGCTTTGCAATTTGGTACGAAATACTACTTCCCTTGTAACAAACTACTTCCGGCACCTTTAAAAAAGCCGTTTCAAGAGTGGCGGTTCCTGAGGTTACAAGCGCTGCAGTTGACAAAGTCAATACATCATAGGTTTTGTTCATCACCAGATGAACGTTTTTCTTCTTAATAAAAGATTTGTAAAATTCGGGATCCTGGCTCGGGGCACCTGCAATTATAAATTGATATCCCTTAAAATCTTCGGTGATGCTGAGCATGGTTTGCAGCATTTTGGAGATTTCCTGTTTCCTGCTCCCCGGAAGCAGTGCAATTATAGGACGGGAATCCAGGTTGTGAGATTTCTTAAATTCATTTGCGTCTACCAATTCCCGGTTTGATATAGCATCAAGTAAGGGATGACCAACAAAATGAACCGGAAACTGATGTTTTTTCTCATAAAACTCCTTTTCAAAAGGAAGAATAACATACATCTGGTCTATATCCCGCTTGATATCGGAGATCCTGTTTTCCTT
>JBDNHN010000152.1:0-10598 GCA_041688725.1 Gillisia sp. | reverse complement strand
ATAGAGAAGCGACAAGAAACAGGAGCCAGCAGTCAAAACTAAAAAATTGTCAGAAATGGTATCTTCGCCTATCTGCAGAAATAAAAATGTTAGTTCTGATATATTTTCAAAGCAGTTCAACACCAATAGGTGTAAAATCATATTCTAAAAAAATACTCAATACTAATTACCCAAAACTTAATTAACATTTCCCCTTAAAATTTTGTTAATTACTTTGAGCGTTTCCTGTTTTAACTTTTTGCGGGAACCCGTATATTAGCAACTCAACTGCACCTGTCATTTATGGACCAAGAAACAAAATATACCGAAGACAATATCCGTTCCCTTGATTGGAAAGAACATATCAGGATGCGTCCGGGAATGTATATTGGAAAACTTGGGGATGGATCTACTGCCGATGACGGGATTTATGTCTTATTAAAGGAGGTCATTGACAACAGTATAGATGAGTATGTGATGGGTGCCGGTAAAACCATCGAAATTTCTGTTCAAAATCCACGCGTTATTGTGCGTGATTACGGTCGCGGAATTCCTTTGGGAAAGGTTGTTGAAGTTGTTTCAAAAATGAATACCGGAGGAAAATACGACTCCCGCGCGTTCAAAAAAACAGTTGGATTAAATGGGGTGGGTACTAAAGCTGTAAATGCCCTTTCTTCAAATTTTAAGGTTGAATCTACCCGGGACGGCAAGTCCAAATCGGCTGAATTTGAACAGGGAAATCTTATAAACGTAGACGAACTCGAGGAAACTTCCAGGAAGCGTGGCACAAAAGTCACTTTTATTCCGGACGAAAGCATTTTCAAGAATTTTAAATACCGAAATGAGTATATTGAAAAAATGCTCAAAAATTATGTGTACCTCAATCCGGGGTTGACCATACTTTTTAACGGAGAAAAATTTTATTCGGAAAATGGGCTGAAGGATCTTTTGGAGGATAGTATTTCCAATGATGATCAATTATATCCAATTATACATTTGAAGGGTGTAGATATAGAAGTAGCGCTCACCCATAGTAAATCTCAATATTCTGAAGAATATCATTCTTTTGTCAATGGACAGAACACTTCCCAGGGTGGGACTCACCTTGCCGCATACAGGGAATCGCTGGTAAAAACCATCAGGGAATTTTTCGGAAAAAATTATGAGGCATCCGATGTCAGGAAATCGGTTGTTACGGCCATCAGTATTAAAGTAATGGAGCCTATTTTTGAAAGTCAAACTAAAACCAAGCTGGGTTCCACAGATATGGGCGGAAATTTACCTACGGTAAGAACCCATATCAACGACTTTTTGAAAACCCAATTGGATAATTACCTGCATAAAAATCCTGACGCAGCAGAAAAACTCCAACGTAAAATATTGCAGGCTGAACGCGAACGAAAAGAACTTTCCGGGATTAGGAAATTAGCCAAGGATAGGGCGAAAAAATCGAATTTACACAATAAAAAATTACGCGATTGCCGAATTCATTTGGGAGATAGTAAAAAGGAACGTTGCCTGGAGTCTACCTTGTTTATTACCGAGGGAGATTCTGCCAGCGGGTCTATTACCAAATCCCGCGATGTTACAACCCAAGCCGTTTTCAGCTTGAAAGGAAAACCGCTAAACAGTTACGGGCTGACCAAAAAGATTGTTTACGAAAATGAAGAATTTAACTTGCTACAGGCCGCGCTCAATATAGAAGAATCTATTGAAGACCTTCGGTACAATAATATTGTAATCGCAACTGATGCCGATGTAGATGGAATGCATATCCGGTTATTGCTGATCACCTTCTTTTTACAATTTTTTCCGGAGCTAATTAAAGAGAACCATCTTTATATTTTACAAACCCCGCTCTTTAGGGTTCGAAATAAAAAGGAAACCATATATTGCTACAGCGAAACGGAACGCCAGCAAGCCATGTCTAAATTAGGCGGAAAAATAGAGATCACCCGATTTAAGGGTCTGGGCGAAATATCACCGGATGAATTCAAACATTTCATTGGTGAAAATATCAGGCTGGATCCTGTGATGCTGGATAAGGATATGTCCATTGAAGAATTGCTGAGTTTCTATATGGGTAAAAACACGCCGGACAGACAGGAATTCATTATCGCAAACTTAAAAGTTGAACTTGATCTGATTGAAGAATAGCCCATGAGGTTTAAAAATACTACTGAAACTAATCTTGTGCCTTCAGTCTACATGATTATTGTCGCGGCATTCATCACCAATATTTTTGTCAATATTGAAATGATGAATTCAGATACTGAAAGCACAATGACATTCAGTCATTTTCTTCCTAATATTGTTTTACTTCTTTTTGGAATTTATTTCCACAGGGTCGCTCAATTATTTGATTTTGACAGCGATGGCGAAACTCTGAATTTTAAAAATAACGGGGTGGTTATTTCGAAATTTATGGAATATAGGGTAAAAAGAGCCGAATTTCCAAAAATGAAGTTGTTGGGATTTAAGGTAATGGATCTCGGGATCTATACCATTCTTACAATTTATATCAGAAGCAGAAGTAAACGAGGATCGAGAAAATATCGATTCAATATAACATTTTTGGCAAAAAAGAAAAAAAGGGGAATGATAGAATCGTTGAACAAGGTGTTGGAAAAAAACAAAGCAGTCTCTTAAATGGATATAGAAAACCAAGATATGCCGCAGGAAGGGCAAGAGGAGCAACATCAGGAGGAGCAAAATAATGACAAATTAATTCGAATTACAGGAATGTACAAGGATTGGTTTTTAGATTATGCCTCTTACGTGATTTTAGAGCGTGCAGTACCTTCGGTGGAGGATGGCTTTAAACCTGTACATCGCCGTATAATGCATTCCATGAAAGATCTGGACGATGGACGCTATAACAAAGTGGCGAATATTGTGGGCCATACTATGCAATATCATCCTCACGGTGATGCCAGTATTGGGGATGCAATGGTGCAAATAGGGCAAAAAGATTTATTGATAGATGCCCAGGGAAACTGGGGAAATTTGCTTACTGGTGACAGAGCTGCTGCTCCGCGATATATAGAGGCCCGATTATCCAAGTTTGCTTTGGAAGTTGTTTTTAATTCAAAAATTACCGAATGGCAATTTTCCTATGACGGAAGAAAAAAAGAACCGGTTAACCTTCCTGTAAGATTTCCGTTGTTGTTGGCTCAGGGAGCAGAAGGGATTGCAGTAGGTTTGAGCACCCGAATTTTACCTCATAATTTTAACGAACTTATAGATGCTTCAATAAGGCATCTCAAAGGGAAAAGTTTTAAGCTGTATCCCGATTTCCCAACATCCGGAGAGGCTGATATTTCAAATTACAATGATGGTTTGCGTGGAGGAAAAGTAAGGGTAAGAGCTAAAATTTCCCAAAACGATAAAACGACCCTGGCAATTAACGAAATTCCCTATGGGACTACAACCACCTCTTTAATTGAATCGATTTTAAAGGCCAACGATCAAGGAAAAATTAAAATTAAGCGCATAGAAGATAATACCGCTGAAAATGTGGAAATATTAATCTATCTGCCCCCCAATATTTCTCCGGATAAGACTATTGACGCATTATACGCTTTTACTACCTGTGAAAACTCAATTTCGCCTTTAGGTTGCGTTATTATTGATAATAAACCGATCTTTATAGGAGTGACCGAAATTTTAAAACGATCTACAGATCATACCCTGAGTTTGCTCAAAAGTGATCTGGAAATTAAATTGGACGAATTTGAGGAACAGTGGCATTTTGCTTCCCTGGAACGGATCTTTATAGAAAACCGGATTTACCGCGATATAGAAGAGGAAGAAACCTGGGAAGGCGTAATCCGGGCGATAGATGATGGCTTAAAACCACATATTGGTCATTTAAAGCGAACAGTTACAGAAGAAGATATCGTCAGACTCACCGAAATACGCATCAAACGAATCTCTAAATTTGATATTGATAAAGCTCAGCAAAAAATTGACGCTCTTGAAGATGAAATAGCTCAAGTAAAATATCATTTAGAACATTTAGTGGAATTTGCGATCGCTTATTTCGAGAGATTGAAAAAGGAATATGGTATCGGGAAGGAGAGAAAAACATTCTTACGTTTATTTGACGATATTGAAGCATCCAAGGTTGCGATGCGCAATACCAAGCTTTATGTAAACCGCAAAGAAGGATTTATTGGTACTTCCCTTAAAAAAGATGAATTTGTAACCAATTGTTCGGATATAGACGATATTATTTGTTTTACCGCTGAAGGAAAAATGATGATTACCAGGGTCGATTCAAAAACCTTTATTGGCAAAGACATCATCCACATAGCTATTTTTAAGAAAAAAGACAAGCGTACTATTTATAACCTTATTTACCGGGATGGAAAAAGCGGGTCTTCTTTTATAAAAAGATTTGCAGTTACCTCAACTACCCGGGATAAGGAATACGATGTTACTCAGGGCAAAAAAGATTCTAAGATCCTTTATTTTTCTGCCAATCCAAATGGGGAAGCGGAAGTTGTTACCTTTTATTTAAGGCAGGTTGGCAGCATTAAAAAACTGAAATTCGAAGTCGATTTTTCCGATATACTTATCAAGGGCAGAAATGTCAAGGGAAACATAATCACCAAATATCCAGTAAAACGCATCGAGTTAAAAGAAGTAGGAGTTTCAACCTTAAAACCCAGGAGAATTTGGTTTGACGATAGTGTAAAAAGACTGAACGTAGATGAACGCGGAGAGTTATTGGGAGAATTTAGAGGAGAAGACCGGCTTTTAATAATTACTCAAGATGGAGTATCCAAAACAATTAAGCCTGAGTTAACTACAAGATTTGATGACGAAATGATTGTCCTGGAAAAATGGATCCCAAATAAACCAATCACGGCAATTTATTGGGAAGCAGAGAAAGAACGCTATTACGTAAAAAGATTTGTGCTTGAAATTCCTGAGAGAGAAGAGCATTTTATTGGCGATCACCAAAAGTCGTTTTTAGAATTAATTTCCACAGATTATATCCCGCAGGCAGAACTGGTTTTTTCCAAAACTAAGGGCAAAGATCAAAAACCCAATGAGACAATTAATCTTAAAGAATTTATTTCAGTAAAAGGTCCTAAGGCTCTTGGAAATCAATTGACTACCGATAAGGTTAAACAGATAAATTTAATCGATCCTATCCCTTTTGAGCCTGAAGTAGTTCCTGTAGAGGAGATTGAGGTTAAAGATGAGGAAACGGTCGAAAACGAATCAGAAGAAAATAAAATTTCAGAAGATTTAGAGACAGGGAAGGGCACTTCGAGTGAAAGCCAAACCAATCTATTTGATGAATAACTTGGATTCTTAGGGAATTCAAGGAATTTGCGTTCTGGAAAATCCTAATCTAATCAATTTTCTTGACCGTTCCCTTCTGTTTCTCAGTTTCGCCTACAAGCCCGTATTCAAAAGTGTAGGTATTTTTATCTGAAGTAATAATCTTGATATGTAAAGCTTGTCGTTCTGCGCGGTTTATAGGATGCAGGTTCCTGATTATATATTCACAGTCATTGATCCATCTCACCGAGGATGTATCTGTCTTTCCCTGAAATTTATCGATTTCAATAGAATCGTTCCTGACAAAAGTGGAGGTTACCAGCTCTCCGTTCAAATAAGACTCAAATTGGAAGGTTCCGGTTTTAAACTTAGCGCAATCCCGCTCAGGGGAATAACAGGCGTTAAAAAGGAACAAAACACTTAAAAGCAAAAGGATTTTTTTCATTTAAATCATATTTTACAGGCAAAAAGGTTATCCCTCAATTACCCCAGGCGGATATGGAATTGGATCTCCAAATAAATACCGGTTATGGCCTCAGGATTGCAAAATAAAGGTATTTAAGGTGAAATATCAATTTTCAAAGGCTTCAAAAGTCCCATCCTTATAAAAAATCACTATTTTTTGAATACTTCTTCCGGCGGAAGAAGTTAGAGGGCTTTTTTGTTCAGACGGAAGCTGTCTGATTTCCGGGTTAATTTGGGCCTGGGAGGGAGTTGGAGTAGTTGCAGTCACAGGATCATCGTCAACCTTAAGATTACCCGGAAAATTCCCTGTTCCATTCAACAGCCAGTACAATTCTACTTCGGGGTAGGTTTGTACAATTTTAAGCACAAAATCTAAACTGGGTTTATTTCTGCCAGATAAGATATGTGAGATGGAAGAGCGTCCTACATTGACGGCATCTGCAAAAGCCGCTGCCGACAAATCATAATAATTAAATATTTTCTGCAATCTTTTGGAGAACTTTTCGCTGTTTACCATTGTGAATATTTTTTTGGACACGTGTTCGTTTACAAATGTAACACATTGATTTCATTTGAGCAATGCACAATTGTAAACAATTAATATTTAAATCAACCAAAGGTTTAAATAAAGTGACCTTACGGCCTAACAAGTAGACAATTAAGCCTATTATAATAATAACATGGAAAATTTCCATCGAGCCTGCGCTTTTATTGGAACCCATTGTTTACTATTGTAAACAATCTTATTCGATTTATATGTTTACAATTGTAATTGATGAATTATTTACTTTTGTAACCATGAGAAATGAAACAAAATTTTATTCAGATTTTATCAAGTTATACTCCAGCTTTAAAGTGTCGGAACTAAACGGCCGTTACATTACTTACTCACATATTGAGAAACCTTTCAAGCGTTTATCATCAAAGTTCAGGACGACAATTATTGGTCATTCAACATTGGGAACACCAATTCCATCGATTTTTGTAGGCAGCGGAAAAATAAAGATCTTGGCCTGGTCACAAATGCACGGAAATGAATCTACTACCACCAAGGCAGTTTTTGATCTTTTAAACGGATTTTATCAATATGAAGAAAATGATTTTTTGAAAAATATATTGGAGCGCTGTACGCTGCAAATAATTCCTATGTTAAATCCTGATGGTGCAAAAGCATATACCCGTGAGAATGCAAATAAAATTGACCTTAACCGGGACGCAAAAAAGTTAACAGAAATAGAGAGCCAGTTACTTCGCTCTGAATTTGAACGTTTCCGACCCGATTTTTGCTTTAACCTACACGACCAAAGAACCATCTTTAGCGCAGGAGACCAACCATTTCCTGCTACACTGTCTTTTTTAACCCCTGCAATGGATCAGGCTAGGACTATAACCGGTTCCCGGATAAAATCCATGCAGGTAATTGCCGCTATTGCAAAAGATTTACGTGAATTATTGCCGAAACAAATTGGAAGGTATGATGATGCTTTTAATGACAATTGTACCGGGGATAGCTTTCAAAGCCTTTTTGTGCCAACTATCTTATTTGAGGCTGGACATTATAAAGGAGATTACCAGCGGGAAAAAACCAGGGAATTTGTAGTTTCGGCTATGTTCTCCGGATTAAATGCGATCACTTCGGAAACTTATAATGATTTAGATTTTAATGATTATTTTGAAATTCCTGAAAACAAAACATTGTTTTATGATGTTATTTTGAGGGAAGCTAAATTAAATGAGGAAATAGCTGATGTGGCGATTCAGTTCAAGGAAGTTTTAACAAATAATAAAATTGAATTTGTTCCAATAATAGAAAAAATATCACCGAATTTGCCTTTTTCTGGACATAAGGAAATTGCTTGTGGAAAAACGAAAATCAGTCTTGAAGGACAGAAATCTCTTGGCGAAAACCTTTTAGTTAGCAATATCATTTTAAATAATGAAGTTTTGGCTATAAATTGTGAAAATAATTGAATATGGTTACTAATTATCTAATGTATTTATGTTATTTTTGTTTTTCAAATAAAAGCATTAGGAATTATGGCTAAATATAAATTAGACGAGACAGATCATCAGATTCTCGATATGTTAATTGAGAACACCAGGACCCCCTTTACCGATATTGCAAAGAAATTAAATATTTCAGCGGGTACTGTTCATGTTCGGGTAAAAAAAATGGAAGAGTCTCAGATAATTTTAGGTTCTACACTAACCTTGAATTATGATAAATTAGGCTATGCCTTTATAGCTTACGTGGGAATTTTTCTTAAAAATACGTCTCAGACCAAATTTGTTTTGGAACGTATCAAGGATATCCCTTTTGTAACTGTAGCACATGTTACCACAGGAAAATTCAATGTATTTTGTAAAATCCGCGCCCGGAATACTCAACACGCAAAAGAGATCATCTTTCAATTAGATGATATTGAAGGTGTTTACAGAACAGAAACCATGATTTCTTTGGAAGAAAGTTTAAATGATAAAAAGCGCTTGATGCACTCCATCTTTAAAGATTCTTAAATCTGATAAATTTTAATATACCCCCTTTAAGCTAAAGTGTTTAAAGGGGGTTTTTTATTCATTCCAATCAAGGATTAATATTTAATCACCTTTTTCAAAACAAAGACCTATATGAGATTATCAAATCTTAATTCAGACGAATATTTGCCTTATTATCAAACTTATTTGGATTACCTGCCTGATGAGGAACTAATATCGCAATTAAAAGACTTAAGGAATCAATTTGTTGAATTCCTGGAAAAATTAACCCCGGCAGATTTAAACCGAAGTTATGCTGAGGGAAAATGGACGGTGGCACAGGTACTTCAGCATGTTCTGGATACCGAACGAATTTTCCAGTATAGGGCTTTGAGTATCGCCAGGAAGGATAAAACCGCCTTGCCCGGGTTTGATCAGGATAGGTATGTAACTGTTTCGAATGCAAACAACAGAAAGCTACCTGAATTTTTAAATGAATTTGTTATGGTGAGAAATTCAGGAATAGCCTTGTTTGAAAGTTTTGATGAAGAAATGCTTAAGGAAATTGGAAATGCCAATGGAGCTCCTTTAAGCCCAAGGGCAGCAGCATTTATCGCTGCAGGACACCAAAAGCATCATTTAATTCTGTTTAAAAAGCTTTATTTATTATAGATTCAATAATGAATTACTAATAAGGAGAATCCCAATCTAATAAAACAAATATGTTATGACTGCTGATTAAAAATTTTTAAGAAATGAATAAATTAAGAACCTTTTTTAATCTCCTTAAAAAAGCTTATATAAGTTGGAACAATAATGATCCATTTGCTCAAAGTGCGATTATAGCGTATTACACCTTATTTTCACTTCCGTCTTTACTTATTATTATTGTATCAATTGCAGGGTACTTTTTCGGTAGGGATGCGGTACAGGGAAGGATCACCGATCAGATTGCTGATTTTATAGGTACCAATACCGCCATGGCTATAGAAAACATGATTAGCAACGCAGCTCTTACAAACAATTCTATTTTCGCTGTGATTTTTGGAGTCGCTATGCTGTTATTTGGAGCTACGGGAGTGTTTTTTCAGTTAAAGAAAGCGATGAACAACATATGGAATGTCGCCTCCAGGAAAGATACCTTTTTAGGTATGATTATCGATAGAATAATTTCTTTTGGAATGGTGCTGGCATTAGGATTTTTAATGTTGTTGACTTTATTAATTTCGGCTTTGATCAAAATTTTGAGTAATTACATAAAAAGTTCAGCTCCTGTGCTCACTTCAATTAGCCTAGAAGTAATTAATTATTTAATCTCTTTTTTCTTTATAACAGCTCTTTTCGCAGCCATATTTAAATTATTGCCGGATATTAAGATTAGATGGAGAGTCACCTTACTAGGGGCAGCTCTGACTACTATTTTATTTTTAATCGGGGAATTTTTAATTGGATATTATTTTGGAAAAAGCAGTCCCGGTTCTGTTTATGGAGGTGCATCTTCGGTTGTATTAATTTTGCTTTGGGTAAATTACTCCTGCCTGATCCTGTTTTTTGGAGCGGAATTTACCGTGCAATATGCGCTTCATTTAAAGGAACGAATTACGCCCAACCAATTCAGTGAACCAGCCATATACCAGGAAATGGAAAGACTAAGGATTAAAAAAGAAAAACTGGAAGAAGATCAAAAAGTCCTGGAAAGTTTAAAATCCAATTTTGATTACGAAGAAGAACCTAAATCATCTGATTAATAAACGTTTTAATTATTTATCCCCTTCGTCATCCTCTTCTTCATTATTTTTTTCGGGGATTTCAACAATAGGCTCATTAAAATCTGCTTCGTCATAATCATCTTCATCATAATTGGCCATCGTATTTTCCAAACGGGTACTGATTTTTACCAGGTAAATTGAATCTTCAGTTCTAACCTCAACAGCTTCAATTTTCTCATTTTTTGCATTTCTAAATGAGATAATTTGGTCATCATCATATCCATCGGGATATTTTTCAACCAGAAGGCTAAGAATTTCGGGAGTTAACTTTTTGTAATCTACAATGACTCTTTTCATCTCAACAGAATTTTATTGACTGAATGCTGCGGTCCTTTATTTAAGAAGTCCCGGGCCTTTCATGCTAAATAACGGGAAGTATATTATTTAAATAGATGCCTCTTATGATTTTTTGTAATGAATATTTTGACGTTACAATTATAACAAAATTTAAATTAATTGCAATCAGTTAAATAATTAAAAATTAATTATTTAAAAAAATAAATAGTGATAGCTATTTTAGATTCCGCGGTAAAAGGCAAGTGCATCCAATAGTAAATTTTCTGGCACCCTGCAATCTATTACCGGCTGTCCTATATCTTTTAGAAGGACAAAATT
>JBDNHN010000017.1:0-4630 GCA_041688725.1 Gillisia sp. | reverse complement strand
GGAAAGTTTCCCTTTAAAAACACATCTATCACTATAGGTGATTTCACTTTGTCAATAATAGCTTTGGCAGCAGGTGAAAGTGTGAAGCGTTGGTCCTGGGTTAAATCAAACCTTTGATGAAAAATTGAGGCAAGCAGGTTGACCAGGATAAGGCCGACTATTAAAACTAAGATATATTTATATTTAACCAACTTTTTCAAATCTTAGATTTTATTTTTATTAGATGCGATCTTGAAATAGGTTAAAGTCAGAAATAAAATCACCAGGCTCAAAAAATAAATCAGGTCTCTGGTATCCAAAACCCCACGGCTCATGCTTTTATAGTGATAACTAATGCCCAAATATTCCATCCCATAGGCAGAATCCTCAAACAATTCATAACCGGCAATCCCTTCAAAAGCAAAAAAGCCTATAAAACATAAAAAAACCGCGATTATGAATGCCGTAATCTGACTTTTTGAAAGTGATGAAGCAAACAACCCGATAGCAGTATAGCAGGAGGCGAGCAGCAAAAGCCCGAAATAGGAACCCAAGGTTGCCCCGGCATCAAAATTACCGACAGGATCGCCTAATTGATAAATGGTGAACACATATAAAACCGTAGGCAATAAGGCAATGATTATCAATAAAAATGTCCCGATAAATTTACCCAAGACCAGGTTCCATAAACCAATTGGTTTGGTAAGCAACAACTCCATGGTGCCTTGTTTTTTCTCTTCTGAAAAACTCTTCATGGTAATTGCCGGGATAAGAAAGATAAAAATCCAGGGAGCGAGATTAAAAAACGGACTTAAATCGGCAAAACCGTTATCTAAAATATTATAGGTTCCGCTAAACACAAAAAGGAAAAGTCCGCATACAGTTAAAAATACGCCTATCACCAGATATCCGACCGGGGAGGATAAAAAGGACTGGATTTCTTTTTTTAATATTGCTGTCAATCTGTATTTTATTTAAAATTTAAAATTCAAAGTTCAAAATTCAATCCCGAGGAATTGGGGCCAAAACCCAAAATTTTTCACTCAATTCTCAATACTCACCACTAGTTACTCAATACTAACTAATTTATCAACGCTCCAGGCTTCAGGTTTTTGGTTGAAATATATTTTGGTTTCTGCCCAAACCTCCTTGAAAAGCGATGAGTTTCGGTATTTTTCCAAGGCAGCTTCATCTGTCCAGTAACTGTAGGTGAAAAACTGATTCGTATTATTTTTATCACGATATAGTTCCAGGAGCATACAACCTTGAGAACCCCTGATCTTGGTTTTGTGTTTTTCGAAATTCTGCAGGAAAGTTTCTATTTTATCCGGGTCAAACCCCATTTTAACAATTCGTACTAACATTTTATTCAAAATTTATGGTGATGGTATCCCTAAGTTCCAATCCAAAAAGAGTGGATGCACTCCCAACAGTATGGGGATTGCTTTTGTAAATAGCCAATTCAATAAACCCGGCTGAGTTGAAAATAGCCAGTTTTTTGCCGTCTTCTTCTCGTTTTTCCTTTTCAAGTTTAAAATTGATCGCGTCACTGTAGGTTTCAAAAATTTCCTGGAAACGTGCCCTGCGGGCATTTAGAATGAATTTTTTTCCTTTTCCTGCACTTTCAAAAAGTTTTCGGGAAATATCGGTGACAATATTTCCATAATTATCAATATAGAGTACGTGCCCTATTATTTGATTTTTTTCAGAATTTAAAAATGGCTCAATTTCTTTTAAATACTTGATTTTTTCAATGGATTTCCCAATAACTTCCAAGGTTCCTCCGCGAGCAAGGTGACAGGCCACCCGTACAAAAGCTTCTAAAACCGGAAAATTGCTTTCTACAATTTTGGGTAAGTTGATATCTACAATTTTTTCTGGTTTTATTTCTGAAGCGATTAAGGAAAGTATTCCATTGTTTGCGCAAATAAAATAATGGCCATCCAACTTAACTGCGAGGTGGTTGTTTTCTGGAGTCAACTCAGAATCGATCCCAATAATATGAATTGTCCCTTTTGGGAAACATTTGTAGGCATTTCTTATAATATAAGAAGCTTCGCTAATGTGAAAAGGGGAAATAGAATGCGAAATATCCACAATGCGCACATCATTCAATTCCGAATATATAGATCCTTTAACAGCTCCGACAAAATGATCCTTTTCTCCAAAATCGGTTGTTAAAGTGATAATAGCCATCTGCGGTTGTTAATGAATTTTTAAGGTTTTGACGCGCTAATCTATGTGAATTTGCAATGAAGGCGAAGATAAATTTATTTAATCCAAGTTCTGTCAAATTAACAGAAAAAATCTACAATTACCTTAAAAACAAAATGAGAATTTGTGTGTGGTTAAAGCAAATTTGATACCTTTAGGAAAAGAAATTAACCTTAATCCATCCGCTATTGAACGAACTGATCATTGAACTTGCCGAAATTAGTCCAAGGGAATTTTTTGGAGATAAAAATAAGCACATTGAACTTCTTAAAAAGTCTTTTCCCAAACTCAAAATTGTTGCCCGTGGTAGCCGTGTAATGGTATATGGCGATGATGATATGCTCGAGGAATTTGACAAGCGCTTTGCCATGCTGGTGAAACATTTTGAAAAGTTCAACATGCTTGATGAAAATGTGATAGAGGGTGTTCTTAGCGGCAGCAAAAAGGAAGACTATTCTGCATCCAGTTTAAGTGGGGAAATTCTGGTACATGGGGTAGGAGGGAAATTGATAAAAGCCATAACTCCCAATCAGAGAAAAATGGTGGAGATGATAAATAAAAACGATATGGTTTTTGCCATTGGTCCTGCAGGAACCGGGAAAACTTATACCAGCGTTGCCTTGGCCGTAAAAGCCTTGAAAGATAAACAGGTCAAAAGAATTATTTTGACCAGGCCTGCAGTTGAAGCAGGGGAAAATTTGGGTTTTTTGCCGGGGGATTTAAAGGAAAAACTGGACCCGTATATGCAACCTTTGTACGATGCTTTAAGGGATATGATCCCTCATGAAAAGTTGGATGCATACCTGGAAAAAGGGGTGATTCAAATAGCTCCATTAGCTTTCATGCGCGGAAGAACGCTTGATAACGCGTTTGTAATCCTGGATGAAGGCCAAAACACTACCCATTCACAAATGAAAATGTTTTTGACCCGAATGGGAAAAAGCGCAAAATTTATGATTACCGGCGATCCCGGCCAAATTGACCTACCCAGAAGAGTTACTTCCGGATTAAAGGAAGCCTTATTGGTACTTAAAGATGTGAAAGGAATAGGAGTGGTTACTTTAGATGATAAGGATTTGATACGTCATCGCCTAGTTAACAGTATAATTTCGGCTTATAAAGAAATTGAGCACGCAGAGTAAAAAATTGATTCAGAAAGACTTAAATTTGAAAAAAATTTAAGAAAATAGTTTGAACACAACTAAAACTATTTTCTTAAAATGCAAAGTGATTTTATACCATTAGTACTTTCAGATTAGAATTTTAAATACATTATGAAGAATACCATTACAGATACAAATTTTAATTTCCCAGGACAAATATCGGTTTATAAAGGAAAGGTCCGCGAAGTTTATCACCTTGAAGGGGATCTTTTGGTTATGATCGCGACCGATAGGATTTCTGCCTTTGATGTGGTGATGCCAAAAGGAATTCCGTATAAAGGACAAATTTTAAATCAAATTGCCACTCAAATGATGGAGGCAACCAGTGATATAGTACCAAATTGGTTAACAGCCACCCCCGATCCCAATGTTGCGGTAGGTATTAAATGTGAACCTTTTAAAGTTGAAATGGTTATCCGCGGATATCTTGCCGGGCACGCTGCCCGTGAATACAAAGCAGGCAAACGTTTGTTGTGCGAAGTTGCAATGCCTGATGGAATGAAGGAAAACGATAAATTTCCTGAACCTATAATCACTCCGGCCACCAAAGCTGAAATGGGCGATCACGACGAGGATATTTCCAAAGAGAACATCATTAAAAGGGGGATTGTTTCTAAAGAAGATTATGAAGTTCTGGAAGATTACACAAAAAAACTCTTTGACTTCGGAACAAAAATTTCCGCTTCCCGCGGTTTGATCCTGGTAGATACCAAATATGAATTTGGTAAAACCTCCGATGGGAAAATAGTTCTGATTGATGAGATCCACACCCCGGACTCTTCCCGGTATTTTTATGCCGATGGATACAAGGAGGGTCTGGATAGGGGAGAAGCCCAAAAACAACTTTCAAAAGAATTTGTAAGACAATGGTTAATAGCGCAGGGCTTTCAAGGTCTTGACGGACAAAAAGTTCCGGAGATGAGCGATGCTTATATTCAAACAGTCTCAGAAAGGTATATTGAACTTTATGAGAAAATAACCGGAACCAAATTTGTTAAAGCTGATCTGTCTGATATTGAAAGTAGGATAGAAAAAAATGTGTTGCAATATTTAAAACGCAGATAAATATTTCCTTCTAGAGTTTGTAATATCTTATATAATCTACATAAAACCGGGCCGGGAAGATAGTATCATCTATTTCTCCGGCCCAATTTCCTCCAAGAGCCAGATTGATAATCAAATAAAAGGGCTTTTCGAAGATATTCTCTCGCCCTTCGCGTTCTGCATCTTCAATATTAAAGCAATGGTAAGAGACATCATCCACAAAATAAGTG
>JBDNHN010000151.1:0-1571 GCA_041688725.1 Gillisia sp. | reverse complement strand
CCAACAGTAGACCTAACCGGAGAAACTGTTATAGAATTAGTTTACGAAGCAAGAATAAACGATTATATAAGCATTAAACCAGATTTACAATATGTAATCAACCCGGGAGCTACTTCGGCTGTAAAAAATTCTTTAACCGGAGTTATTAGAACGGTACTGGAATTTTAAGTGCAAATTTTCGATGATAGCTGTATGACCCAAAAAACAAAAGTGATAGCCGAAATTGACCTTCATTAAGTTTTATTTACCAATACCTCCTACTCCACTGAATGGATGCCAACCCGAACTAAAATTTCCAAAATTCCAATATTTCCGGATTTTTTATTTTCTTCCAAATCATCTAAACACTGATATTTACCCTGTAATTTGTCTTGTCTGCGACAGAATAATAAAGCCAGATCTCCTGGTTGACCAAAATAGCTGAAACTGTAAAAGCAATATCAGTTTCACCCGGTTTTCCCTTGGATGGTGTAATAAAGGGTTCTTTGCTCCGGCAGATTATTAGGAAGGCTATCCACCCGCTTCTTTCAAGATTTTCGCAAGTTGCAACAGCTTATAAAAGTAGTTTTTTATATTGTTGGTAAAGCTGATCTGGACCGGCACCTAAAAATCGCTTGAGATAAATTTGAAAATATATTTTTTGCAGTTCCCAAACTCCAACCTTATCATAAAGCCTGGCAGAAGTTAAGATTGACCTTTTAATTACCTTAAACCTCGTTCGTGGCTCCTCATATAAATTTTTTATAAATTCATTGTCTTTATAAATGATATATTCTTCATTAAATCCGCCCGTTTCCTGAAATAAATCATTCTCCACATATAGAGACTGGTCCCCTCCGCGGCAACAAATATGATTAATACTGCTTAACCAACCTGCAAATTTTAACCACCAATGCTTGGAATCAAATTTTAGTCTAAAACACCCTGCCAATCTTTTTTGCCGATAAAAAAGTAATATATCTCGATCAAAGTTAGGAGGAGGAAAAGAATCAGCGTGAAGAAAATATAGAATTTTGCTATTTGACAATGCGGCACCAAAATTCATTTGTTTAGCTCTCCCCTTTTCTGATTGCACTAGTTTAACCCGCTTATCGTGCTGCAGGATTTCAGTAATACCATCAGTGCTTCCTCCATCTACAACAATAATTTCATCTACAAAACCTGCACTAACCTTTTCTAAATAGTCAATGAGCTGAAGAATGTTATCAGCTTCATTAAATACAGGAATTATTATACTTATACCTTGCTTATTGTTCATTTAAACGCCAATCATAATCCAAATAATTAATTTTTGCATTATCAGCTATCTGAATTTTGCTATACTCGTTAATAAAGGAAATCAAATCCCTATTTGGAAAGTCCTTCTTATACCAATCAAATATTTTTGATAATTCTACCCGGTCTTTTCTTATATCATTCTTTTCAGAATTAATAAAGCCGGCGGTAGCTTCCTGAAGTTGTTTTTCTAATTTAGCAGGGGTATAAGCTTCATTAAGTAAATTTGGGCAAGAGTACGAAGCGCAATTTATGGCAAAATGAATGCGCGGCTCCTCCATTTTTCTTAGAATACT
>JBDNHN010000150.1:0-3850 GCA_041688725.1 Gillisia sp. | reverse complement strand
TTGGGATTATTTTATCCAAACCGGTAGATCTCAGCATTTTCATAGCGCTTCCCGCTTCTCCCACCCCGGGAAAGATAACTTTATCCGCATTTGAAATCTCCTCGGCATCTTCGCTTAAAATAGCTTCATAACCAAGCCTTTTTATCGCGAATTTGATGCTCTGTATATTTCCTGCGCCGTAATCAATAATCACTATTTTCATATGTAGATTCTTATTGTTTTTTTTTGTCATATGTAATTCGCATATCTTCATCGATGTTTGTATCGTGTTTCCGTTATGCTCATTTCATAAATATTAAATTACTTCTCCGAACCTGACTAATTTTTGTTGACAGTATTAAACATTAATTTAATTTTTCGGTGTTCTTCCACTCCCGCTCCTGATAGCTATCTGGATCACAGATAAAATTAATATTTCTCTTCTTAATCTTCTTTCTTCTTTCCTCTCTCTCCTCTCTCCACTTTTCTCTTTCCACTCTCCTCTTCTAACTTCCCTAAAGCATTCCTTTTGTTGAAGGCAATATCATTTTTTCGGCATCCCTTTTTACAGCCATTTTAATGGCTTTGGCAAAGGCTTTAAAAATGGCTTCAATTTTATGATGTTCATTCGTGCCTTCTGCTTTTATATTCAGATTGGCTTTGGCCCCGTCACTAAAGGATTTAAAAAAGTGATAGAACATTTCCGCGGGCATTTTACCAATCATTTCCCGTTTAAAATCGGCTTCCCAAACCAACCAATTCCTGCCTCCAAAATCTATGGCCGCCTGTGCCAGGCAATCATCCATTGGCAAACAAAATCCGTAGCGTTCAATTCCAAGTTTGTTTCCCACGGCTTTGCTGAACACCTCTCCAAGAGCTATGGCAGTATCTTCTATGGTGTGATGCTCATCTACTTCGAGATCTCCTTTTACGTCAATTTCCAGGTCCATTTGACCGTGACGGGATAGTTGATCCAGCATATGATCGAAAAAAGCGATCCCGGTGGAAATATTTGATTTTCCGGTGCCATCCAAATTAAGCTTTATTCGAATATCCGTTTCATTGGTTTTTCTTTGAATTTCAGCAGTGCGGTCGTTTAGTTTTAAAAACTCGTAGATTTCCTTCCAGCTACCGGTTTTTAATGCAATGATCTTTTCCAGTTCATTTTTGTCATTTTTCAGTTCGTCATTTCCCAATTCCGGATGATTTTCAATAAAAATCCCCTTTCCTCCAAAATTATGGGCAAATTCCATATCTGTCATCCGGTCACCTATCATAAATGAATTTTCCAGGTCATACTCTTTGTTTTTCAGGTATTTTTCCTCTAAAAGTCCAATGTTTGGTTTCCTGTTCGGCGAATTTTCTATTGGAAAACTGCGATCCATCAAAATATCACCGAACTCGACCCCTTCATTTTTAAGAGTTTTCAGCAAAAAATTTTGAATAGGCCAAAAATTTTCTTCAGGATAAGCATCTGTTCCCAACCCATCCTGATTGGTTACCATCACCAATTCGTAATCCAGTTCTTTTGCGATTTTTGCCAAATAAAAGATCACCTGCGGATAAAATGCAAATTTATCTAGACTGTCTATTTGGTAATCTTCAGGTTCGTGAATGATGGTTCCATCCCGGTCTATAAATAGTACTTTTTTCATAAGTAAATTCTTATTGTTCTTTATAATCTCAAAGTTATTTAAGGCTTTGAAATGCCTCCATAAGTTTCTGGTTTTCCTCAGCCGTCCCGACTGTCAATCGCAATGTATTTTCACAAAGTGGTTGGGTTGTCCGGTTTCTAATCACAATTCCCTTTTTTAATAATTGATCGTATCGCATATTGGCATTGTCCACTTTTATCAGGATAAAATTAGCATCTGAATTGTATGTTTTTTCAACAAAATCAACTTCAAGCAAAGCTTTAAATAACTTATACCTTTCTATCAGTATATCAGCTATTTCCTTTTTAACTGAGATAACATCTACCACTCTTTCCAAGGCTCGTTTTTGAGTGAGTTCATTTACGTTGTAAGGTGGTTTTATTTTGTTTAAAATTTGAATGATCTCTGCGGAAGCGTAACAAATTCCCAACCTGATTCCGGCCATTCCATAAGCTTTTGAGAGGGTTTGGGTGATAACCAAATTAGGGTATTTTTTCAATTTTTTAATCTGACTTTCACTTTCTGAAAAGTCGATATAGGCTTCATCAATAACCACCAATCCATTGAAATTATTGAGGATCTCAAGGATCCTTTCTTCAAAAAACGAATTCCCGGTTGGATTGTTGGGGGAACAAAGAAAGACCAATTTGGTACTATCATCAACCTTATTGAAAATCTTAGAAACATTTGGCTGAAAATCATCTGTCAACAGCACTTCCCGGTTGTCAATATTATTGATTTCAGCCAAAACCTGATACATTCCATACGTTGGAGGCAAAGTGATGATATTGTCTTTCCCCGGTTCACAAAAGGCCCTGAAAATGAGATCTAAAACTTCATCACTGCCATTGCCTAATAAAATATTTTCAGCCGGAATTCCCTTTATTTCCCCAAGTTGTTCTTTCAGTTCTCTTTGCTGCGGATCCGGATATCGGTTAACCCCGGTTTCAAACGGATTTTCATTGGCATCCAAAAATACCATTTTTGAATCTCCCTGTTTAAATTCGTCCCGCGCTGAAGAATATGGCTTCATTTTGATCAGGTTTGGCCTAACAAGCTTGTTTATATTAAAAGTTGTGTTCATCAGTTTTGTCTTCAACTCCTATAAAAAAAGGAATATTCATCGATTTTTTGCCTTTTTGCTGTATTCAGAATAACTACAATTTTACTGTTTACCCTGATCTATTTTTTTTAATCTCAGGCTCATAGCGTTCTTGTGAGCGTGAAGCCCTTCTGCTTCGGCCATAAGTTCAACTGCTGGTCCTATTTCCATAATTCCCTTCTCCGAAATTTTCTGAAAGGTCATGCTCTTCATAAAACTATCCAAATTCACGCCACTGTACTGTTTCGCATAACCGTTTGTGGGTAAAGTATGATTAGTGCCGGATGCATAATCTCCGGCGCTCTCCGGGGTATAATTTCCTATAAACACAGAACCGGCATTTTCAATTCCATCTATGTAAAAATCTTCATTCTTTGTACAGATTATAAAGTGTTCCGGACCATATTCATTGATCAACTCCAAGGCGAGTTCATCATTTTCAATGTAGATGAATTTTGAGTTTTCTATAGCCTTGGCTGCAATTTCCTTTCTTGGCAAATCAGTAAGCTGACTTTCAATTTCCTTTTCAACCTCAGTAATCAGATCTTTTGAAGTAGTAACCAGGATCACCTGGCTGTCTGCACCGTGCTCTGCCTGACTTAACAGATCAGAAGCAACAAACGCAGCATCGGCTGAATCATCTGCCATGACAAGCAATTCTGAAGGTCCTGCAGGCATATCAATTGAAACCTGGTGTTTGGTGGCCAATTGTTTGGCAACTGTTACAAATTGATTTCCGGGACCGAATATTTTATAAACTTTAGGAACAGATTCCGTACCAAAAGTCATCGCTGCGATAGCTTGGATCCCACCTATTTTATAGATTTTAGAAATTCCGCATAAAGCGGCGGTATAAAGTATTGCAGGATGAACTTTTCCTTCTTTGTTTGGTGGGGTACATAAAATAATATCCCTGCAACCAGCCAATGCAGCCGGGACGGACAGCATTAAAATTGTTGAAAACAAGGGGGCCGTTCCGCCGGGAATGTAAAGTCCTATTTTTTGAATAGGGCGTTTTTCCTGCCAACATTGAACACCATTGCTGGTTTCAACCAATACTTTTTCAGTTTTTTGTGCAGAATGAAATTTTTCGATATTCGATTTTGCCAGTTTT
>JBDNHN010000016.1:0-3065 GCA_041688725.1 Gillisia sp. | reverse complement strand
GAAGCTTCCCAAGCCGGAATTGAAGATTTTATTGTCCGGTCCAATTTGACCATAATTCGTGCGAATAAAAAATATTATGACCTGCCGCAATTTTTTAAGAAACACAATGTGCACGTAGTTTCCTCCATGCCACATTACACCCGTGGAAAAACCGACAAGCAGCGAGGGGAAGGTGTTTTTGACAAGTCTGTCAAAGCTTTGCAGGAGCTCAACGCCATAGGTTATGGCCTGCCGGGCAGTTCATTGCGGCTGGATCTGGTCTATAACCCAACCGGCGCGTTTTTGCCCGGAAATCAGGATAGTCTTGAAAAAGACTTTAAAAAAGCGCTCTCAGAAGATTTTGACATCCAGTTTCACAGTCTTTTTGCCATCACAAATCTGCCTATCTCACGGTTTCTGGATTATTTGATCGCTTCCGAAAATTATGAAGATTATATGCATTCCTTAGTAGATGCCTATAATCCTGCGGCTGTAGAAAATGTGATGTGCACCAATACTATTTCCATCAGTTGGGACGGCTGGCTTTACGATTGTGATTTTAACCAAATTCTTGGTCTGAAAGTGGACAGCAAAGTAAAACACATCAGTGACTATAACGAAGATCTGCTTAACGACAGAAACATCATTATTTCGCAACATTGTTATGGCTGTACTGCCGGGGCAGGAAGCAGTTGTCAGGGAAAAGTAACTTAAGCAACTATTTATAGATCTCGGAATGAAAACAGACCAAAGTAAAATTACCTAAAATGAAAATTAAAAAAATATCAAAAATACCAAGAAATGTCTGATCAAGAATCAAAATTAACCAATTTACTAATAATTTTCACCCGTAATCCGGAGTTGGGCAATGTTAAAACCCGCCTTGCAAATGATGTGGGAGATCAATCGGCTTTGGAGATCTATGAATTCTTAATGAAGCATACTGTTTCGGTCACTGAGGATCTGGAACTCACCAAGGAAGTGCATTATTCCGAAGAAATTCAACACAACGATATTTGGGATGAAGATATTTACATCAAAAAAGAACAAATAGAAGGCGGTCTGGGAGAAAAAATGGAACAGGCCTTTCTTTCCGGTTTCAAAAATGGATATAAAAATATCATCATTATTGGAAGCGATCTGTACGACCTCAACCGGGAAGATCTTGAAGAAGCTTTCAAAGCATTGGAAACCTTTGAATATGTTCTAGGCCCGGCAGAAGATGGCGGGTATTACCTCCTGGGGATGAACATAATTAATCAGAAAATATTCAAAAATAAGGCTTGGGGAACAGATACTGTTCTTCGGGATACTCTTATAGATCTAAAAGACCAGCAAATCCGGTTATTAGATGAACGCAACGATATAGATGTTTATGAAGACATCAAAGAACACGAAGATTTTCAACAATTTTTTAAACATTTAAAATTATGATTAAAGATATAGAGGAAACAATAGAATATTTAAAAGTCAAGGGTTTTGACAACCCGGAAATAGGGATAATCCTGGGAACCGGGTTAGGCCAGATAATAAATGAAATTGAAATTGAAGCGGAAGTCCATTACAATCACATTCCAAACTTCCCTACCGCCACGGTTGAATTCCACAAGGGAAAATTGATCTACGGGGTTTTGGCAGGAAAAAAGGTGGTGGTGATGCAAGGCCGTTTTCACGTTTATGAAGGCTATTCCCTTCAGGATGTAACCTTACCGGTGAGGGTAATGCATCGACTTGGTATTAAAAAATTACTGGTTTCCAATGCTGCAGGCTCCATCAACCTCGACATTAAAAAAGGGGAATTGATGCTTTTGGACGACCATATCAATCTGCAGGGTGGCTCTCCCCTTGCCTTCAGGGGTGTGGAACATTTTGGCGAACGCTTTGTGGATATGTGCGCTCCGTACGATCCTGAGATGAACAAAAAAATGGAAAACATTGCAAAAAAGCACAATCTCAAACTACATAAGGGTGTTTATGCTGCTGTTTTGGGACCTCAGCTTGAAACCCGGGCAGAATACAGGATGCTAAAAATATTAGGCGCAGATGCCGTTGGAATGAGCACCGTACCTGAAGTAATAGTTGCTAATCACTTAAATCTGCCTGTTTTGGCTGTATCCGTAATTACAGATGAAGGGGATCCGGATAACTTGCAACCGGTGAAAATTGAAGATATTATTGCCATCGCCAAAAAAGCTGAGCCCCAAATGATCACCCTTTTTAAAGAGTTGATTAAATCGATTTGAAACTGAACTGATTCCTCTGTTTTCATTAAAAAATTATAGAAATCAATTGAAACGAAAAAAAATGAGCTATTTAGATACCACCTACGATGTTTACAAAGAAGCGGCCTTAACTCCGGATGTTGGATTATGCTGCACCACCAATCCTATTTGGGAATTGCCGGGACTAAAGATCCCGAAAATCATGCAGGAAATGAATTATGGTTGCGGAAGCACAGTCCACGCACCCGATCTTTCCAACAATCCTAAAATGCTTTATGTAGGTGTTGGCGGAGGAATGGAACTCCTGCAATTTACTTATTTTAATAGGCAAAAAGGAGGCGTTGTTGGTGTGGATATGGTTGAAGAAATGCTGGATGCTTCCCGCAAGAATTTTATCGAAGCAGAAACACAGAATCCCTGGTTTAAAAGTGAGTTTGTCGATCTAAAAAAAGGCGACGCGCTAAATCTTCCGGTAGAAGATAATAGCATTGATGTTGCAGCGCAAAATTGCCTGTTCAATATTTTCAAGGCTGAAGATCTAAAGAAAGCCGTTGCAGAAATGTACCGCGTTTTAAAACCAAACGGAAAACTGGTAATGAGCGACCCAACTTGCGAAAAACCCATGAACGAAACTCTTCGCAACGACGATCGTTTACGCGCTTTGTGTTTAAGCGGAAGTGTACCAATTGCAGCCTACATAAAAGTTCTCACAGATGCCGGTTTTGGAACTATAGAAATTCGGGCCAGAAAACCCTATCGCATCCTCGATCCTAAAAATTATCCAACTGAAGAATTAATTTACATCGAGTCTGTTGAAGTTGCTGCCATAAAAGATCCAATGCCGGAAGATGGCCCCTGTATTTT
>JBDNHN010000149.1:0-4144 GCA_041688725.1 Gillisia sp. | reverse complement strand
TGCAATAGGTTTAACCAAAGAAGATTTTAAAAAACCATTTGTTGGGATTGCCAGTACCGGATATGAAGGAAATCCCTGTAATATGCACCTTAATGATCTTGCTAAACTTGTAAAAAAAGGAAGCAACGGGAACAATCTGGTGGGATTAATTTTTAATACCATTGGTGTAAGCGACGGAATTTCAATGGGAACTCCGGGAATGCGATATTCCCTGCCTTCCCGTGACCTTATCGCCGATTCCATTGAAACCGTGATCCAGGCGATGGCCTACGATGCCTTAATTACCGTGGTTGGTTGCGATAAAAATATGCCGGGTGCGCTTATGGCCATGTTGCGGCTTAATAGGCCCTCTATTTTGGTTTATGGAGGCACGATCGCTTCGGGATGCCACAACGGAAAAAAACTGGATGTTGTTTCTGCATTTGAAGCCTGGGGAGCAAAAGTTGCAGGAGATATCAGCAAAGAAGAATATGACAGCATAATAGAAAAAGCTTGTCCTGGAGCCGGGGCTTGCGGCGGAATGTATACCGCAAATACTATGGCTTCTGCTATTGAAGCATTGGGGATGGCCTTGCCATATAATTCTTCAAATCCTGCAGTTGGCCCGGAAAAACTGGCTGAAAGCGAAGAAGCGGGCAGGGCAGTGAGGTTACTGCTGGAAAAAGACATCAAGCCGAGGGACATTGTCACTAAAAAATCCATTGAAAATGCCATAAGGCTGCTCATAGTTCTAGGCGGTTCCACCAATGCGGTGCTTCACTTTCTGGCGATTGCCAAAGCCGCGGAAGTAGATTTTAGCCTTGCTGATTTTCAGAAAATAAGTGAAACCACCCCGTTTCTTGCCGATTTAAAACCAAGCGGAAAATATGCGATGGAAGATGTGCACAAAATAGGAGGGATCCCCGCGGTATTAAAATATTTGCTGAAACAAGGAATGCTGAATGGCGATTGCTTAACCGTGACAGGAAAATCCCTTGCCGAAAACCTGGAAATGGTACCAGATCTTACAGAAGGTCAGGATGTTATAAGACCTGTAAATGAACCGATTAAAAAAACCGGTCATATTCGTATTCTATATGGCAATTTGGCCGAAGGAGGTTCTGTAGCCAAAATTACAGGGAAAGAAGGCCTGAAATTTACAGGAAAGGCAAATGTTTTCAACAGTGAATATGAAGCCAATGATGGTATTGCTGAAGGAAAAGTACAAAAAGGCGACGTGATGGTAATTCGATATGAAGGTCCCAAAGGTGGTCCAGGAATGCCTGAAATGCTAAAACCTACCTCCGCCATCATGGGCGCTGGATTAGGGAAAGAAGTCGCTTTAATTACCGATGGAAGATTTTCAGGAGGCACCCACGGCTTTGTGGTTGGGCATATTACTCCCGAAGCCCAGGAAGGTGGACTGCTGGCTTTTGTTGAAAATGGCGATATTATCACCATTAATGCGGAAAACAACAGTATTGAAGTGGCACTCACTTCTGAAGAAATAGAAAAAAGAAAGAAAAACTGGAAAACTCCTGAATTAAAACACAAGAAAGGGGTGCTTTATAAATATGCAAGAACGGTTTCATCAGCCTCTGAAGGTTGTGTTACGGATGAATTTTAAAACATTGAATTATGGAATTAAAAACAGCTAGCTTCGAAAAGGTTTCTACCGAGACGACCACTGTTTCGGGAGCCGAGGCGGTGATAAAATGTTTGTTGGAAGAAGGTGTAGAAACTATTTACGGATATCCCGGTGGAGCGATAATGCCTATTTACGATGAATTGTATAAATACCAGGATCAGATTCACCATGTCCTTACCAGGCACGAACAAGGTGCGACTCATGCCGCACAGGGTTATGCCCGGGTAACAGGAATGGTGGGCGTTGCCGTAGCGACTTCAGGTCCCGGAGCTACCAATTTGGTAACCGGAATTGCCGATGCGCAAATAGATTCTACCCCGTTGGTTTGCATTACCGGGCAGGTAGGCTCACATTTATTGGGAAGCGATGCTTTTCAGGAAACCGATATTGTGGGTATTTCAACCCCAATTACCAAATGGAACCATCAAATTACCAAAGCTTCAGAAATTCCTGAGGTGTTGGCAAAGGCCTTTTACATTGCCCGTTCCGGTAGGCCCGGTCCGGTGTTGATAGACATTACCAAAGATGCCCAGTTTGAATCCCTGGAATTCAGTTATAAAAAATGTTCCGGGATAAGGAGTTATACCCCAACCCCTGAGATTAACCTGCTTCAAGTTGAAAGAGCCGCGGAAGCCATCAATAATGCCAAAAAGCCATTAATTGTATTTGGACAGGGCGTTATTTTAGGCGAATCTGAAGAATTATTGAAACAAGTGGTTGAAAAAGCGGGAATTCCCGCAGCTTGGACAATTTTAGGACTTTCAGCAATGCCAACAGATCACCCTTTAAATGTAGGAATGGTTGGAATGCACGGCAATTATGGCCCAAACAGGCTCACCAATGAATGCGATGTGTTAATAGCTATAGGTATGCGTTTTGACGACAGAGTGACCGGTGATCTAAGCCGCTATGCAAAACAGGCAAAAATTATTCATTTTGAAATAGATCCTTCCGAAGTCAATAAAAATGTTACTGCCGATATCCCTGTTTTGGGCAATGTAAAGCAAACCCTAAAACTCTTGCTCGAATTTTTAAAACCGAACAAACACACTGCCTGGCATCAGGAATTCAAGGATCTATACAAGATAGAATTCGATAAGATCATTAAAGATGAATTGCACTCCAGCAATTCTGAATTGGGGATGGCCGAGGTGATAGAAGAAATAAACAACTGGACCGAAGGCGATGCCATAATTGTTTCAGATGTTGGGCAGCACCAAATGGTTGCTTGCCGCTATGCAAAATTCAACTCCTCCAGGAGCAATGTAACTTCAGGAGGTTTGGGAACCATGGGCTTTGCACTTCCGGCAGCAATGGGAGCCAAAATGGGATGCCCGGATCGGGAGGTGGTGGCCATAATTGGAGATGGAGGATTCCAGATGACCATCCAGGAATTGGGAACGGTTTTCCAGACTAAGATCCCTATAAAAATTGTTGTTTTAAACAATGGATTTCTTGGAATGGTACGCCAGTGGCAACAGATGTTTTTTGACAAACGTTATGCCTCCACTGAAATGGTCAACCCCGATTTTGTGACAATTGCAAGGGGTTACCAAATTAAAAGCGACAAAGTGAGCGAACGCTCACAATTAAAAAATGCCATAAAGGAAATGATGGAAGCTAACGAACCATATTTTCTTGAGGTAATAGTTGAAAAAGAAAATAACGTGTTTCCAATGATCCCAACGGGAGCTGCGGTTTCAGAAATACGATTGGAATAATGGAAAAGAAAAATTTTACCGTTTCAGTTTATACGGAAAACAATCCGGGTTTATTGAGCAGGATCGCTGCAATTTTCCTGAAGAGGCACATTAATATTGAAAGTATCACTGTCTCAAAAAGTGAAGTGAAAGAGGTGATGCGATTTATTATTTTGGTAAATGTAACAGAAGAAAAGATCAAAAAGGTGGTGGGCCAGATCCAAAAGCAAATCGAAGTAATTAGAGCCTATTATCATACAGATGAAGAGTTGATCTTTCAGCAAACCGCGCTTTATAAGATCAGAACCTCTGAATTTGAGAAAGAATGGAAATTGGAGGATTTTATGAAAGAAAACAACGCGTGGATGGTAACAGTTGCTCCCGATTTTTTTGTAATCGAAAAAACCGGAAAACGCAACGAAACAGAAAGTTTATATGAAAAATTAAAACCATACGGATTAATGCAATTTGTGCGATCAGGCAGAATTGCCGTATCAAAAGACGAAATGCAAATTTCAGCAATGCTTGAAAAATTTAATACAACAAACTCAAACTCATGACAAATTACTTTAACAGCCTTTCTTTACGTGAACAATTAGCCCAATTAGGAACCTGCAGATTTATGGATTCAGAAGAATTCCGCGATGGGGTGGCTGTCTTAAAAGACAAAAAAATAGTAATAGTAGGTTGCGGTGCCCAGGGACTTAACCAGGGATTGAATATGCGCGACAGCGGTTTAAATATTTCCTATAGCCTTCGTGAAGAAGCTATTAAGGAAAAACGCCAGTCCTGGAAAAATGCAACCGAGAATAATTTT
>JBDNHN010000148.1:0-2911 GCA_041688725.1 Gillisia sp. | reverse complement strand
TGTTCCGGTTTATGCCTGGAAAGGATTGACAGAGGAAGAATTTAACTGGTGTATTGAACAAACATTATTCTTTGGGGAAGATCGCAAACCTTTAAATATGATCCTTGATGATGGTGGAGATCTAACCAATATGGTTTTGGACAAATATCCTGAAATTGCCAAAGGCGTTAAAGGACTTTCAGAAGAAACCACAACAGGTGTTCATCGCTTATACGAACGGGTGAAAAATGGAAGCTTAACCATGCCGGCCATGAATGTGAACGATTCTGTTACCAAATCCAAATTTGACAATAAATATGGCTGTCGTGAAAGCGCAGTTGATGCTATTAGACGGGCTACCGATTTGATGTTAGCCGGAAAAAGGGTTGTGGTTTGTGGATATGGCGATGTGGGTAAAGGAACGGCTGCTTCCTTCAAAGGAGCAGGATCTATTGTTACCGTTACCGAAATTGACCCAATTTGCGCATTGCAGGCCGCTATGGACGGATTTGAAGTAAAACGACTTGAAACTGCAGTTCCTACTGCCGATATCGTTATTACTACTACCGGAAATAAGGGTATTGTTCGAAGTGAACATTTTGAAGCCATGAAAGACAAAACCATCGTTTGTAATATTGGGCATTTTGACAATGAAATTGACATCGCCTGGTTAAATAATAATTGGGGCAAAACAAAAGATACTATTAAGCCTCAGGTAGATAAATACACCATCAATGGGAAAGACATTATCCTGCTTGCTGAAGGCAGACTGGTTAACCTTGGTTGTGCCACAGGTCATCCCAGTTTTGTGATGAGTAATTCATTTACCAATCAAACCCTGGCTCAAATTGAACTTTGGAAAAATTCAGATAAATATGAAAATGACGTTTATATGCTTCCGAAGCATTTAGATGAAAAAGTGGCCAAACTTCATTTGGAGAAAATAGGAGTTGAATTGACCGAATTATCCCAGGAACAAGCCGAATATATTGGAGTTACGGTTGAAGGCCCATATAAGCCGGAGTATTACAGGTACTAGGAATAGACTAGAGAAAAATAAAAGATCCTTTTCGAAAATAAACTTTCGGGAAGGATTTTTTTTGTGGGATTAATCCCAGTATTTGATGAAAATTATCTAACCGATTAATTCCTCTCATAATGGTAATAAAAGATGCCTATATGATAAAGAATATTTTGGGAATCAGGAACAAAAAAACCCTTTCCGAAAATTCAGAAAGGGTTTTTTTTATAAAAATAAAAGATCAACTATGCTTCAAACGGTTCAATAGAAACGTAAGATTTGTTGTTTTCCTTTTTGGTGAATTTTACAAGGCCGTCAACTTTAGCATGTAAAGTATGGTCTTTTCCTCCATACACATTCTCTCCCGGATTGTGTGTATAACCTCTTTGTCTAATGATGATATTTCCTGCGATTGCGGCTTGTCCTCCAAATATCTTAACGCCTAAGCGTTTTGATTCAGATTCCCTACCGTTCTTGGAACTACCAACTCCTTTTTTGTGAGCCATTTTATTTCCTTTTTAGTCTATTAAAATTAACTTAAAGCAGCAACTAGTTCTGCTTTCTTCATTGAAGAATAACCTTCAACACCTTTAGCTTTTGCCATTTCTCTCAATTCGGCAACAGTGTGTTGACTCAAATCCGCAGAAGCTTTAACTTCTTCTTTCTTAACAGAAGGTTTAACTTCTTCTTTTTTAGCAGCAGGTTTTTTAGAACCTGAAAGAGAAATTCCTACTATAGAAATCTCGGTCAAAGACTGACGATGTCCGTTCTTAACACGGTAACCTTTTCTTCTTTTCTTTTTAAAGACAATAACTTTGTCTCCTTTAACGTGCCTGGTGATTTTAGCATCTACCATAGCTCCGTTTATAGCTGGGGCGCCTAAAGTAATATTGTCACCATCACTTGAAAGAAGAACTTTATCAAAGGAAACGCTGTCTCCTTCTTCTCCCGCCAAACGGTGTACAAATACTTTCTGGTCTTTTGCAACTTTAAATTGCTGCCCTGCTATCTCTACAATTGCGTACATAGCGTATTTATTAATTAATTATTTTAAAGAAACCAACCTGCCATTTCTGTAAGGCGGGTGCAAATATACTTTTAAATAATTAATTCACAAAGTCTTTAGTTGTTTTCCGATATGGATTTAATTCCTTTTTTTGAGGTTCCAGGAATCCTTCAACAATTGCATAAAAGTAAGGGTTAAAACTAAAGTAGTGGCAAATCCCATAACAGCGACGGCAAAAATTATCATTCCTGTGCTGGTGCTATAAGTGCCGCGCCACATTGGGAGCAATTGGTTTAAAAATTCAGGATTGATCTCCGTTGAATAGATCGCGAAAAAAATTGTAAAAATAACCGTTGCATAAAACCCGGTAAGCAATCCAATCACAAAACCTTTTTGATAATTTAATTTACCGTCCGGGTGCAAACGGTATTGTTTTAAAGCTGTATACAATCCAATCCCCATAATAAAGTTATTAAATAAACTATAAATGGGATTTATATGAACCCCAAACAAAGTGCAAATCAAAAAATATGCAATTAATATGATGGAAATTGCAACTCCGTATTTGACTGGGATACTGATTTTATTCATTATATCAAGGTTTGTAACCTTATAAAGTTCGAAAATATTGAGGAGTTAATGCCTTAATATCCTGTTAATTCTAAACTTTTTTAGGACTTAGGAGGCAACTATCTTTCCCTGATTCACAAAATTGGTATTTTTTTTTGTAACCTTTTGGACGTTTTATCTACTTATAATTATATTAATAAACACTTCAAATTAATAAACACTTCAAAACAATGATTAATAAATTTAAATTGTCAGCCTTTGCATTGCTTCTGGGAATTATTGGCTTTGCGCAAGAAGTTGAGTTCACTGAATATGATCTGGAGAATGGCTTGCAT
>JBDNHN010000147.1:0-2064 GCA_041688725.1 Gillisia sp. | reverse complement strand
TATGGAATCATCTATGGTGATCCGGAGTAAATAGGGCCTTAAAATGGCAAAAAAGGACAATAGTATAGCCGAAACGGTCGCTAAATAAAAAGTCCATTTATACGGGTTTGTATATTTAAGCAACCTTTTAAAAAGGCTGAAATCAAAAGCATTTCCTGTTCCTTTTGCCATTTATTTATTTACAATAGATGTTGGATATTCAATTTTTGTTAAAAAAAGCCCTTTTGCCGGAACCGAAGTCCCCGCATTTCCACGATCACGGCTTTTGATGATCTCATGTAACCGCTCTTCGGAGATCTTGCCCAGGCCAATTTCCAGCAAAGTCCCCACAATGGCACGAACCATATTGCGCAAAAATCGGTTTGCAGTGATATGGAACACCAATTTGTTTCCACTTTTTTCCCAAAATGCCGAAACTATGCTGCAATTATAAGTATGCACATCGGTTTTGGATTTTGAAAAGCATTTGAAATCGGTATATTCAATCAAAAAAGATGCTGCCAGATTCATTTTTTCAACATCCAGTTCATTCTTGACAAAATGGGCCGTATCAAAATCAAACGGATTTTTTTGCTGAATAACGTGATATTCATAACTTCTGCTCACCGCATCAAACCTGGCATGAGAATCATCCTTAACTTTAAAAAGATCAAACACAACCACATCTGTCGGTAAAACACAATTCAATTTATATATTAAGATATCAATTTCCGCAATTTCTTCGGTGTCAATATGAACAAAAAACTGCGATGCATGAACCCCTGCATCCGTCCTTCCAGCACCAATTACCGGAGTTTTAACCCGTAACAAGGTTAAAAGCGCTTTTTCCAAAGTTTCCTGAACAGAAACAACCCCGGGCTGGTTTTGCCAACCGTGGTACGCTTTCCCATTATAAGCCAGTTCTATAAAATATCTCAATCTAAAATGATACTTTTACGTGATTTCCTGCAAAGATAAGTCAAAAAGTGAAGAGACAAGAGAGAAGGAGCAAGAAAGGGTTGATTCGAAAAATTATAAATTTTTATATAATGAATTTTAATATTGCTTAGAAACGCAGTCTAAATTTTACTGCAGGAATATTGGTCAACCACCCTTATTGAGTTAAACTCAAACTTTGACATCTTTGCACTTTAACCTTTCTGCTTTGAATATTGAATCTTTAACCCTGAATTTTAATTAAATGAAAAAAATATTGTTGCTGAGCGACACCCATAACCATATTGATGATCGCATTCTGCATTATGTAAATGAAGCCGATGAAGTGTGGCATGCAGGAGATATAGGACAAATTTCAATTACTGATCAAATAAAAAAACTAAAACCCCTTAGAGCGGTTTACGGCAATATAGATGACAATGAAATCCGAAAGGAATTTCCATTGCACCAACGATTTTTATGTGAGGAAGTTGATGTGTGGATGACCCATATAGGCGGATATCCCGATAAATATTCCCCGGACATCAGGGACGAAATTAAAAAAAATCCTCCAAAACTGTTTATATCAGGACATTCCCATATTCTAAAAGTTATAAACGACAAAAAATTGCACTTGCTGCATATGAATCCGGGAGCTGCCGGAAAATATGGCTTTCATAAAAAAAGAACCATGCTGAGATTTAAGATAGAAGCAAAAAATATTTTTGACCTGGAAGTGATTGAACTGGAATAGCCCATAATGGGCATTTATTAAAAACCCAACACTCCTCAACAACCAAATGCATGTATTGGGATCAGGCTTACGAAGGATCAATCTCAAAAGTTGTGGGGGAATTGAAAATGTAGTTCGATATTTGCCAAAAAAAGAGGTTTGGATAACTACCTGGATTTAATAAAGCTTGTATTGCCACAATTCTTAGTGGATCATTTTGATTTAGTAAAAAGTAAGAAAGAAAATGAAGAGGTTCTTCATCTTTATTTTGAAGAGCGGAATATTCCTCCACAGGAACATTCTTCCAGGATCCTGACCTCTAAAGGATTTCATAAGGAAGTTACTATTCAGGATTTTCCTCTACGTGGTAATACCGTTTTTCTCCACGTAAAACGTCGTAGATGGCTGGACAAAAC
>JBDNHN010000146.1:0-2988 GCA_041688725.1 Gillisia sp. | reverse complement strand
GAAATATCCCTATAAAGGAATTCTAATGTTTCTCATGGCATTAGTTGTGCAGTTAACCTTTGCACAAGAAAAAACCCTAACCGGAACGGTTACAGATGAGAACGGAATATCCATTCCTGGAGTAAATGTTATTATTAAAGGTAGCTCCACAGGTACACAAACTGATTTTGATGGTAAATACATCTTAAAAGCAAATGTCAGTGATATTATTAACTATAGTTTCATAGGCCGGAAGCCAATAAATATAACAGTTGGATCTTTAAACACTATTAACATTACCATGCAGGTAAGCGCGGAATCTTTAGATGAAGTGATGGTAACTGCATATGGTACATCAACAAAAAGAAGTTTTACAGGATCTGCGCAAACCGTGTCTGCAGAAACTGTCACCCGGGGCTCCACAGCAAGTTTTGAGACTGCATTACAAGGAAACCTGTCCGGAGTAAATATTTCAACTTCGGGACAACCCGGGGGAAAATCAAATGTCCAGATAAGAGGAATAGGGTCTATTAACGGTTCTACCCAACCTTTATATGTTTTGGATGGGGTTCCTATGAATACCGATGCTACTTTAAGAGCTGGAGATGATATGGTAGGAGCCGTTGCTTACAATCCATTAACATCAATTAATTCTGCAGACATTCAAAGTATTACGGTACTTAAAGATGCTGCGGCTGCTTCTTTATATGGTTCAAGGGCTGCCAATGGGGTGATATTAATTACCACCAAAAAAGGAAAAAATGGGGAAACAGATATCACATTTGGCGTTCAAACAGGCTGGAGTCAGAATCTAACCGAAGAAAAGTTGATAAATAATCAACAGTTTAAAGATTTATGGAAAGAGGGTCAAATCAACCAATATATTCAAAATGGTGAAAATGGTGAATTCACCAGAGTATATAATGACAACGCTTTATACTCAAATTATCAAAATTTGGCCAATAGTGATTATGAAGGAATTTATGGCCAAACCGACGCCAATTCAGATTGGCTGGATGCTATTTATCAAACAGGCATCCTTCAAAAGTATAATTTATCTGCCAGAGGCGGAAATGAGAAAACATCTTTTTATATCTCCGGAGATTATTTTGACCAAAAAGGCACAATAATAGAAACTGGCGTAAAACGTTACTCAGGACGAATAAATTTAGAAAACCAGGCAAAAGATTGGTTAAAATTAGGAGTAAATCTTTCTGTAGCTAAAACCGAAAGGAATGCTGCTCTTATTGACGGTTCATATGCAGGTGGATTAAACCCTCTTTATATGGCTCGCGTTTTGCCGCCCGCTGCTCCAATTTATGATCCTGAAGGTTTCGGCGGATATGCCAATTTACCTAATCAAATCGAAAAAAATGCCAACCCAATCGGTGTATTGGATGTTGGTGAATATTTAAATAAAGAGTTTAGAGTAAGAGGAGATGTATCTGCAGAAATTAAGATCTTGGAATCCCTTAAATTTAAAACAACCTTTGGTATAGATCAACAGGCCATAGACGAAACCTTATATGATAATAAAGAATTTGGTGCCGGTGGAGGAATATGGAATGGGGTATTAAACAGGGTGAAAAGTGAAGTATTACAGTATACTTCCTCTAATATTCTAAATTATAATAAGGAGTTAGGAGTACATACTTTTCATGTATTATTAGGACAAGAAGTTCAGGTTTCTAAAATGAATTCTATAAATGTTTATGGATATGATATTTTAGACAGTGAATTATTATCATCCAGTTCGATAGGGACCTTGTGGTCACATTCTGGGTATTCTGAAAATTATTCATTACTTTCTTATTTATCACAGTTCAACTACAATTACGGTCAGAAATATTATCTGTCAGGGAGTTTAAGAAGGGACGGATCTTCAAGATTTGGAAAAAATTCCCGCTGGGGGAACTTTTGGTCAGTTTCTGGAGCCTGGGTTGTTTCAAGTGAAGATTTCTTTAATATCGATAAGGTTGACTATCTTAAATTGAGAGGAAGTTATGGTACCAATGGTAATTTACCTCCTCAATATTATGCTTCCCTTGCATTTTTTGAAACAGATGGGAAGGGCTATGGAGGCAATTCCGGTCTTTCATATGGACAGTTACAAAACAGAGACCTGTCATGGGAATTAAGTAAGAGCACCAATATTGGATTTGATACAAGTCTGTTTGAAAAACTTGACCTTACAGTTGAATATTTCACCAAAAAGACAGAAGATTTATTATTAAACGTACCGGTATCTGGTACCACAGGATTTAATGCTCAGCTCCAAAATTTTGGGGAAATGAAAAATTCCGGTTGGGAGTTTGAATTAGGCTATAATCCCATTTCCAGTGCTGATTTTTCCTGGAACACAAGAGCTAATATCACTTTACTTACCAATGAAATAACCAACCTTAAAAGTGATATTATTCCAACCTACAGTTCAAGATATGGGCAAGACCCAACAATTCTTAAAGAAGGTGAAAGCATATATTCCTTTTACCTCAGGGATTATGCAGGTGTAGATAAAACAAACGGAAAAGCACAATATTATGTATTGGAAAACGGGCAAAGGACCGGAGAAATAACAACTGACGCAGAAAATGCCGGCTTCGGAATTTTCGGAAACGCCCTGCAGGATCTACAGGGAGGTTTGTTCAACCAGTTCTTGTATAAAAAGTTCACTTTAGATTTTTTGTTCACTTTTGGAGTGGGCGGGAAAGTGTATGACAGGACAGCCTTTAAACGCGATGATGACGGATTTTCTCCTCAATATACTAACACGACTGCACAATTAAATCCGTGGAATCCTAATAATACAGATTCTAATGTGCCTATTAGAATTAATGGGAATACAAGCTTTTCTAATGATGTTTCAACTAGACATTTATATGATGGAGATTATCTAAAATTCAAAAACATAAAGCTGAGCTATAAATTGCCAACTTTATGGAATACCATTCAAGATGGAACAGTTTATATACAAGGAGATAATTTATTTCTTTTAACAGAATTGGACGG
>JBDNHN010000145.1:0-4505 GCA_041688725.1 Gillisia sp. | reverse complement strand
TGGAAAGGGAAAAACCCGATTTTATATTTTGTACCAATCAGCGGCCGGTAAATGCCATTGCACCATTAACCGCTGCACAAGATCTGGGAATTCCCACCGGAACTTTTATTTTTTCCTGGGATAATCTGCCAAAAGCAACCATGATAGTAGAACCCGTTTTTTACTTTGTGTGGAGTGAATATATGAAGGAGGAATTAATTAATTATTATCCTTTTATTAATTCAGACAACATTTTTATTACCGGAAGTCCGCAATTTGAACCTCATTTCAACCTGAAATTAAGAAGAACCAGGGCAGCATTTTTTGAAGAAAATAACTTAGATTTCAACCGGGAATACATCTGCTTTAGCGGGGACGATAAAACCTCTAGTCCAGATGATCCGCATTATTTACAGAATGTTGCAGAGGCAATTGAAAGCCTGAATAAAACTGGGAAAACTAAGCTAGGAATTCTTTTCCGGCGCTGTCCGGTAGATTTTTCTGACAGATATGATAGCGTACTGGAAAAATATAAAGATCTCATTGTTCCTGTAGTTCCCATATGGAAACAGGTTGGTGGGAATTGGAATTCTGTGCTTCCAACCCGGGAAGATTTAACACTACAGATCAATACTATTCTGCATACCAAAGCAGTAATCAACCTAGGATCATCCATGGTCTTCGATTTTGCTGTTTTTGATAAACCCTGCCTTTATCTGAACTACAATGTCGCTAATAAGGAAGATGAAAGTTGGAACCCTGAAAAGGTGTATAATTTTGTGCACTTCAGAAGTATGCCTACCGGAAAAGAGGTTTTCTGGATAAATAGTAAGGATGATATTACGAGCAAACTTTCAGAGGCTTTTAAAACGGGAGAAAAAAAAGTAAAAAAGGCAAAGACATGGTATGAACTAATTAATCAGCATCCAGCGGGAAAAGCTTCACAAAGAATTTGGGAGCAGTTGGAAAAAATAAATCTATAAATTTAAATGCTTATGGCTGTAACTCTTAGGAATACTCTTGATTTTTTAAAGCATAATAAGCTAATAACTTTTTTAATATTTTTAAGCCTCCTTTCCATGCTTAGAAATTTGTTCCTCCCACTTTCAAGCGATGAGCTGACATACGCTAATATAGCAGAAAACATCATGCTCCGGGGAGAATATGCTTTAGGAGAAAAACCTTCGACAATTACTCCCTCCCTCCCATTCCAAATCGCTTTCTTCTTCACAAAAGCATACCCATTATTTGGATTTGTAATGGCAAAGCTTTTTAATCTTTTATTGTTGTTCGTGGGATTTCGTTACCTTTTTCTGTTTTTGAAAAGAATTCAATTGTCCTTTGAGGTAATTTGCTCAATAATTCTTTTAACTATAGTAAACACTAATTTTGTATTATGGAGCCTAAGGCTTTATCCCGAAACCATCCTCTTTTGTTCATTCTGGATCTTCATCTATTATTTAACAAGGGAAATAAACAAACCCAAAGACATCTTATTAATTCTTCTTCCTTTCGTTGTCCTTATCCTAACGAGATATGTATTTGCTGTTTTTGGAATATTAGTGGTATATGTAATTTTTAATCATTTTAAAAACCAGTTACGTTATGGAAACTATCAAATCATCTATAAATCAATATTATATTCAGTTATATGCCTGCTTCCTGTCCTGTTCTGGTTCAAATATGTATTATATCTCGAGAGCGATATAGATATAGGTTTAAGCTACTTTAACAGATTCAAAGATAACGACATCTTCTATAACCTAAAAGCCGGAATAGGTTTGATAAAGCACGATGAAGTAGATAATATAAATGGAATCCCTGCCTTTATTACTTTATTCCTCCCAATAACGGGATTCAGAAACTGGATTTTAAGTATATTGTTAATTATAACTTTCTGTAGCGGATATCTTTGGAATTTCAAGAAAGACAATTTAAGAATTTTATTCATAGCCATTTTAATGGTAATGCTTGGTTTAGTGTTCGCAGGCACGGGCTTCAGTAGATATTGGTTACCTATGCTACCTGGCTTTTTATTAGGTTTTTATTTGTTTTTCAAAACTTTAAAATTAAAAGATTCCCAGTTTATTATCCTGGCGCAAATAGCAGCCGTTATTTATGTGGTAAATGAACTAAGACTGGATGTGAAGATTTTAAATGATTATTTATAATGTTTATTTGAAGAATATGTCTAAAACTGTAATTATTTATATGCCTGCTCTAAATGAGGAAGAAACTATTCGTGCAGTTTTGGACTCTATCCCCAAACAATTTGATGGCTTCAGGGAAGTCAAATTATTGGTTGTAAATGATGGTAGTTCAGATGCCACTGCGAGTGAAGCAATTTTATCTGGTGCTACAGTTATTACACACTCTCGCAATGTTGGTGTAGGCAAAGCATTTCAAACAGCAATAAATTATGCTCTTAAAATTAAAGCCGATATTTTGGTTAGTATCGATGCAGATGGTCAATTTGATGTAAGCCAGATAAGTGAAATGATACAACCGATAATTGACAAACAAGCCGATTTTTGTATCGGTAATAGATTTTGGAATTCTACACCTGATAAAATGCCCAGGATCAAGTATTGGGGTAATAGACAAATTAGTAAAATTGTAAGTTTTATAAGTAAAACAAAAATTCAGGATGCTTCCTGTGGTTTTAGAGCTTATTCTAAAGATTGCCTTTTTGGTCTAAATTTACAAGGCAGTTTTACCTACACCCATGAAACAATTCTTGAGCTGTTACACAAAGGATATGGAATCGCTCAGGTACCGATTCATGTGACTTATAATGATAATAGAGTTTCTAAAATAGCGAATAACCTGTTCAAGTATGCAATAAGGACTTCAATTATAATATTCAAAAGTCTGAAAGATTACAAACCTCTTCAATTTTTTTTAAGTATAGCTTTTCTCGTTTTATTCATTGCTTTTGCAATAGGTGGTTTTGTTTTAATTCATTGGTTTAAAACCGGTATGATTACTCCTTATAAAAGTTTTGGTTTTATTGCTCTTTCACTTTGCGGTATGGCTGTTGTTATTGTAACATTGGCCTTTATAGCCGATCTACTGAATAGAATTCGTGAAAACCAGGAAAAAATATTATACCTCACCAAAAAGAAGTATTTTGAACAAAATTGATTATACAAAATTAAAGGCAAAACCGGAAGAGGAAGATTTTTCAGGAAAGTATGAGAATTCAAATTTTGTGTCTAAATATCTAGTAGATAATTATTTTAAATCAGTTGCTAAATTAATTACCTTAACCAAAGAAGTTAATACCGCTCACGAAATTGGTGTTGGGGAAGGTAGGTCAACGATGAGACTTAAGCAATTAGTTCCCAATTTGAGTGGTTCAGAATTTGTAGAAAAACTTGTTCCTGTTGCACAAAAAAATAATCCAGATTTATACATTTTTCAAGAGAGTGCCTATGAACTTAAATATGATGAAAAAAGTGTAGACCTGGTTTTATTGTTGGAAGTACTAGAGCATCTCGATTATCCTGCATTTGCTTTAGAGGAAATCGATAGAATTTCGAAAAAATATCTAATCGTTGGAGTTCCCAATGAACCTTTATGGTGTATATTAAATGTGTGTCGGCTTAAATATATTAAGGATTTAGGAAATACCCCCGGACATATAAATCACTGGTCAAAGAAATCGATTATAAAATTAATCCAAAAAAAATTCGGAAAAGTTCTTGCGGTTGAATCCCCAATACCATGGACTATAATTTTAGCAGAAAAATATTAAAAACCCTTACTATGCCATCAATTAAACGAATGTTCAATGCTAAAAACAAAAAGCTGTTTTTTAAATATGGACTTATAAGTTTAATTAGTTATTTATATACATTTTCAGGACTGTATTTCTTGATTGATAAGTTAAATATGAAAAGGGAAATATCTTTTATTCTGATATATGGCAGCGCTTATATTGTACTCTATAGTATACAACTAAGATTTTTATTTTATAAAAAACATGACCCGCAAAAATTTTCTCGTTATTTAGTTGCAATATTACTTTTTTATCTTAGTGCAAATATATTTTACAATTTAGGCCTGTATTTAAAATTACATTACTTATTATCAACAGCCCTTACTATTATAATTTTGATGCCCTTAAGATTAATTGTATATACCTTATTCGTTTATAAAGATTAATTAATTTTTAATGCACCTAGCCTTTCTCACTCCGGAATACCCCCACCCTAAAACCAAGCCTGCCGCAGGGATTGGCACCAGCATCAAAAATATGGTTACTGCCCTGACAGCAAAAGGGATTAAAGTCTCCATATTTATCTACGGTCAGGCAACAAATGAGATTTTTACTGCAGGCGGAATCAAATTTCATTTGATAAAACAGCGAAAATATAAATTCCTGGGCTGGTACCTGCACCGGAAATTCCTTCAGAACTACCTCAACAAAGCTATAATTCAGGAAAAAATAGACGACAGGGAAGCCCCGGACTGGACCGGGATTAACGCATTTATGAAACTCAAATGTCCGCTGGTAATTAGGA
>JBDNHN010000144.1:0-3565 GCA_041688725.1 Gillisia sp. | reverse complement strand
GGTGCGTCCGGCATTGATGCCAATATATTGATCTAAAGCGGTTCTTCTTGAAACTAAAAGATTTTTAATATCTAAGCGGTAAATAGCCAAGTTGAAAAGTAATTTATTTTGAATGATTGAACCTCTGGTGCCAATTTCAAAATTCCAACCAGTTTCAGGTTTCAGGTTTTTGTTTATTTGGCCGTCGGGTAACAATGTTTCTGCAAGTGTTATGGGTGAAAAACCATGGCTTATGTTTGAATAGATCGCTATATTTTCAGAAATTACGTATGAAACTCCAAATTTAGGAGACACAATGTCCTTAAACTTAAAGGCGCCAGACTGATCTGGGTTTTCCGGGGACGCAAGAAATCTATCATCCAAATCATAAGATGTTTGATTGTAATTTAAGCCAAGAGAAACCGTCGTCTTTTCTGATAAGCTATAATTGGTTTCAAAGAAAAAATTAGCATACGATCTTTTTTCTTTGAAATCGGATAATGGGACGCCTTCAACGCTTCCTGTGCCTTCTGGATAATCTTGATATAAGTTTTCAAAAGTTCCGTATTTATAATTATCCCTAAAAAGTTCGCCGCCAATGGTCCAATCTATATTTTTTTCAAACAAATTAGTATGTCCAATAAGCCTGCTTCTAATCCCTAAAGCGAATACATTTTCATCTAAAATATCAAAGGGTCTTGGTTCATAGCCATTTCTAAAGGAAGTAAACACACTTGTACTTTGTTTTAAATTGGAATGATATTGATGATTCCATGAAACCCCAAAAATACCACGTTGCGAATCTTCATAACCTTTAGATTGTTTCCAAGTAAAAGCCGCAGAAGACGGATCGTTTATATAAGCAGTTTCGTTTAAGGAACTTGGAATAAAGGCCTTTAAATCAACATAGCTAACCAAAAATGACAGCTCGTCTTTTTCATTAAGAAAATGATTGGAGTTTATAGTTATAGTCTGTCTATCATATTCATTATTGTCCCTATATCCATCACTATGCGTGTTACTGTAAATGGCTCTAAAACTATTTTTTGAAGTTCCTTGATTGAAGTTAATAAGGCCTTTTGTCAATCCAAAAGATCCAATTGAGAGCTCACTATTTATATTTGTTTGGTTTAAATAGGCGTTTTGTGGCGTTAAATGAATAATGCCCCCAAGGCCAGCACCATAAACACTAGAAGCTCCTTTAACAATTTCGATCCTAGAAATAGATGTAAGTTCGAAGTCTTCAATATTTGTTTCTCCGCTACCATTTGTAAGGGGAATATCTTTAAAATAGGCCCTTATTTTTGCAGTTCCAAATAGGTTTCTGGCACCAACACCTCTTATGGTAATTCTATTGGTATTAAGTGCCCCGCTTTGCATAAAAACTCCCGGTGTTCTGTTTAATGTTGGCGCTATATTAGTATGGTTTGTTCTATTTATTTCAGCTGTTGAAATGATATTTATAGTAGCGACAGACTTTTTTAATCTTTTAGGCAATTGATTGGCACTAACAATAACTTCGTTCAGTTCAGAAATATCAATGTTTAGTTGAACGATCTGATAGTTATTTTTAATTTCTATTTCTACAGTTGAATATCCTTCTTTTTTAAATAAGTAAAAACCAGATTTTAGGACTACAAAAGTTCCTTGAAGTGTAGAAACAAATACTTGGTTATCATTTAAACTAATAATATCTACATTGGATAATGCAGCACCACTTTCTAAATCTACAACCTTGCCTTTAAATATTTCTTGAGATGTAATAGTATGGGTACAAAGAATTATTAATAAAAATATGTTTCTCATAATAAATTAAGGTTCTTTCTAAAATTTTTTTAGCTTAAAACAGGCCATAAAACTATTATTAAGAATGCGATTTTTCCTTGTTAATTGTTTTGCAGCTGAAGAGAAAGATCATCATTATAACGCTTAAAATTAATTTCATTCTTTGCTTCCGGGCGTTTCTGCTTCAATTAATCTCACAATTCCTTTTCCTTCAACAGCCGCATAAATAAATCCATCCGGGCCTTGTTTTACATCCCGCAGTCTTCCGATATCCTTTAACAACTTCTCCCTTTTAACAACCTTTTTTCCATCCAAAACAAGATGTTCCAAATACTGGAATTTCAGGGAGCCAACCAATAGATTGCCTTTGAGATGCGGATACTTATCTGAGGTGACATATACCATTCCGCTGGGAGCAATGGAAGGCACCCAAAAATATATGGGATCTTCCATACCCGGCCTGGAACTTTCGTCTGAGATTGGGAGCCCGGTATAATCTATTCCGTGGGTTACGACCGGCCATCCGTAATTGGCGCCTTTTTTTATGACATTAATTTCATCCCCACCCATTGGGCCGTGTTCATGTACCCAGATCTCCCCGGTTTCAGGATGTAAGATCATCCCTTGCGGATTGCGGTGTCCATAACTGTATATGGCCTCTTTGGCATTGGGCTTACCCACAAAAGGATTGTCTGAAGGAATGCTGCCGTCATCATTTAACCTATAAATTTTTCCCCCATCGCGGGTAATATCCTGTGGGTTTATATCTTTTTCTCCGCGTTCTCCAATGGAAAAATATAAATAACCATTGTGGTCAAAGGCTATTCTAGAACCAAAATGCTGACTCTTGGTGGTGTTTGGAGTTGCCTTGTACAACACCTTCTGATCTGTTAACCGGTTGCCGCTGAGTTTAGTCCTCATCAAGGCGGTATGGCCTCCTTCATCTTCCCCTTCAGAAGAGGAATAGGTAAGGTAGATCCATCCGTTTTGCCCATAATTGGGATGCAATTCAATATCGAGTAAACCGCCCTGACCCCGATGGTATACTTCCGGCACGCCTGTGATCAATTGTTTTTGGCCATCTTTAAAATGAATAAGTTCCCCGCTTTTTTCGGTAATGAGCATACTCCCGTCCGGTAAAAAGGTCATTCCCCAGGGAATTTGCATTTCGCCAACCACAATTTTATAATCAAATACGGTTGCGGGATCATTGATAGTGTTATCTTTTTGAGCACAGGCGACAAATGAAAATACCGATATGCTCATGAATAGGATTAAAGTGGATTTCATGTGTTTGTTTTTTATTGTTTTTATGAGGTTCTCAAAAAAACATCCGGAGGAATAGCTTTTTTATATTGCTGTTATTGGCGATCTTTCATTAGAGAACATTTTATCAATTAAATTTAAGGACATAAGTTATAAAAAATTGAAGATTGAGTTTGTAAAACTTGTGTTAAATGTGGAATTTAAAATAATATAAATTAATTCAATTGTTTGTAGGAGGACTGGAAGGAATTACTATATTTGCAGCCTGATATATTTTTATTGGAATTCGGAATTTTGACATATTGTTTTTTAACAGCTTAAGCTGTTTATTCGGGGTGTAGCGTAGCCCGGTTATCGCGCCTGCTTTGGGAGCAGGAGGCCGCAGGTTCGAATCCTGCCACCCCGACCAAATGGGTATTAAAACCCACCAAAACACTGTTAATCATCTGATTTTCAGTGTTTTTTGTTTTTAATGATATCAAACAATATCATTTAAATACATAAGTCTGGTGAATCATTCGGTGAATCATTTATT
>JBDNHN010000143.1:0-2535 GCA_041688725.1 Gillisia sp. | reverse complement strand
TATGGAAAAAGTGGACCTTCCAAAAGGACTAATCCGTTTTGCCAGTGAAGATGAGATAGAAAAAAAGGAAAAATTCAAAGTGACCCCAAGAATGAAGGGATACGCAGCCGTTCTTTTTATCCTGGTCGGACTTTTAATAGGAATGTTATTTTTAAGAAATGATGTTCAGGCTAATATCCTGAGGCTTCCGGGGCAATTGTATGAAAGAGTGAACAACAATTTTATAAGCAATGTATTTACTTTTAAAATCCTTAATAAAACCAATAAAGACATTGAAGATGTGGAACTCAAACTTCTGTCACATGAAGGAAAAATTAAGTTAGTAGGACATGAAAATCTATTCATCCCAGCACAGGGAATGGCCAAGGGTACTTTGTTCCTTCAAATAAAAGCTTCTGCGTTAAACGGGGATAAAAACAAGGTGAAAATTGGAGTGTACAGGAATAATAAACTCATTGAAACTGCCAAAACAAACTTTCTTGGACCACGAAGCTATTGAAATAGAACATATACAATGGATAAGAGAAAAGAGAAACAAGAATATAGAAAAGAGAAATAAGAGTCAGGAACAAGGATGAATAAAAGTTAGAAGTTGGAAGCCCGGAGATTAGAATCAAATCATTCTCTTCCCATTGGGGGCGGGGAAAAACAGATTTCAAATCCCAATACTCAATTCAAAGCACTCAATTCTAACTCTCAATACTAAAAATATGAAAATAAACTGGGGAACGGGAATAGTAATAGCAATGATCGCATTTATGTCTTTCATATTATATTTTGTCGTCAAAATGTTTACAGATGATAAATATCAATATGATTTGGTTGTTGAAGAATATTACAAACAGGAAATTGGTTTTCAGGATGAACTTAATGCTGAGAAGAATGCAATTGAACTGGCTGAAAATGTTGTTATTGAACCAGCTGAAACCGGAGTTATGATAGATTTCCCGGGCAATGAAGCGTCCTCTGATATAGATGGCATTGTGACCTTTTACAGGCCATCAAATAAAAATCTTGATTTCACAAAACCTATCTTTCTTGAAGATCAAAAAATGTTTATCCCAAAAAATGAAATTGCAGCGGGTAGATGGAACATCAGCGTAAGATGGGAACAAAATGGGAAAACCTATCTCACCAAGAAAAACATTAATTTTTAATCATTAAAACCTTATTTGGATGCTACTTTCGGCTTTAATTTTAGGACTTTTGGGAAGCCTGCACTGTGTTGGAATGTGCGGCCCAATTGCCTTTATGTTGCCTGTAGACAGATCCAATAATTTTAAAAAGATTCTGCAAATTGGCAGTTATCACCTTGGGAGAATTTTCACCTATGCCCTTATTGGAGGCTTGTTCGGAATCCTGGGAAAAGGATTTTACCTCTTTGGATTGCAACAACAACTTTCTATTGCAATTGGTATTTTGATGATTTTAATAGTTGTTCTTCCGTATAAAACCTTTCAGAAGTATAACTTTTCCAAATATTTTTATTCAGCAGTGGGGAAGGTGAAAAGCGCTTTAGGGCAATCCCTTAAGAAAAAATCGGCAGATACTTTTTTTACCATAGGTTTCCTCAACGGATTTCTACCCTGCGGATTGCTGTATATCGCCATTTTTGCGTCCCTCGCAGCCGGGAGTGTTTTCCGAAGCAGTTTATATATGATGGTTTTTGGTTTGGGAACTGTGCCTTTAATGACAACCAGCATTTATTTTATGTCGTTCCTGAAAGGGAAAACAAGACAAAAATTAAGAAGACTTATCCCGGTATTTGTGGTGATCACAGGCTTGCTGTTTATTTTACGGGGAATGGGATTGGGAATCCCTTATGTGTCTCCCAAACCTGTAACCGAACTTGTTTCTTCGGCTGTGGAATGTCATTAAATAAGTACAGAAAGTTTTGAGTGCCTAAAATGTCTAAAGTTAAGTAGCTCAACTTTAAGTGTTGATGAGGTATAACATTCTAATAAGTGATTAGGTATTTAGGTTCGTTATTTGATTCCGCTTACCAAATACATCAAAGATCCTCCTGCTGCGTGATATTGTTCCCGTTGAAGAGCACCCATAACATGATCTGCCCGGTTTGCATATTTTTCCTGATATTCAAAATAAAACGGCATAAATTCTTCTCCGGCTGCGCTGAAAAAATCGATGTCCTTTTGGGTATTGGATTTCCAGGAACTACCCTTCATCCATTGTTTTAAAGTAGCCAATTGTTCTTCATTGTCGTAAGGAGGATACATTGCGATGGCTTTATCTGAAAGGCGCACCTCAATATTCCTTAGATCTTCCATGGCAAACATTCCCGGCAAAAGATCCCCAAGGGAATTGTCACCACGACCCATATTTTTTTTTCCTTTTTCAATTATCAAACGATATTTGATATGATCCAGAGTTTCATCAATTGAATCGTTTTTTGTGAGGGATGTTTTTGTAAGACTTTGTACAATATTGTTGGGTTCCACACAAAGCAGGGTGCCGCCGGGTTTTAAAACCCTTTTCATTTCATTTATTGCTTTCTGCGGCTCCGGAACATGGATC
>JBDNHN010000015.1:0-12502 GCA_041688725.1 Gillisia sp. | reverse complement strand
GTATCATCACTTTCCCATGGGAACATAGCGCCTTTGTAACCGAAGTTAACAGCTTTTTGTTTTGCCTTCCCCAATCGGTCAGATCGGTAGTTTACCAGGGAACGTGAGATATCCTGATTCAGTACTAATAGAGGGGGAAACATCCAGAGTTCTGTATCCCAAAAAATATGTCCGTTATAATTTTGTGAAGACAGTCCCATTGGGGCAATACTCAAATTAGAATCACCTCTGGAGAATGCATATAAATGATACAGCGCCAAACGCACATCCAGCTGCGATTGTATATCGCCTTCAATCACAATATCTCCTTCCCAAAGCTCTTCCCAAAGTTTTTTATGCTCATCGAGTAAATCCTTTCTCGGGGTTAACAAATTAAAAATAACGAAACGTTCCGATTCGGTTTGAGGATCTGCAAAATCCTGGGTGGAGGTTTCGGCTGCTGTCCAGGCAAACTCACTTTGCTGTCCCTTTTTTACTTTTCTTTCAAAAGACAACCTGTTATCATACTCAGAAACCTTATTATGCTTGAGTTCCGGGCGTTCATGTTCTCTTCCGGAATTAATGTCATGCCATATAAAAGTTGCAGATGTAGCAACGATATGTTTTCCATACTGACTTTTAGCAAAAGTTTGCAAAATGGGCATTGTAGTTTCCAAATCCTTAAGTACCCTAAAAGTGCTGGTTGGATCCTGATATTCTTTCGGAGTTAAGATTTTTCCAGTAACTTTTATTTGAATATCCTTTTTTGCATCGACTTTAAAATCTATATAACTTGAATATTGCACGTTTCGCAGGGCATATGTTGTATAGGTTACCTTTGCTTTGTCTTTAAAGTTGAAGGAAGTGGTAAAGGAAGCTTCCTTCATATTCAAGGTTTGCAACCAGTCTGAAATATTGTTTTCTGTAATTTTTTCCCCGTCAATTTCCATTTCGAGGTTCCCGAAATTCATTCCCAACATAATTTTGGAAACGCCTAAAGGGGATTCCTTTTCATATACATTATTTAAAATAACCGAACGCACCTCAAAAGGTTTATCCTCCGGCAGTATCCCAATCCTGCCGTTTGCGACAACAATACCTGTATATTGCTCAACCTTTCCCGTAGATATTGTCCACCCATCGTTTTGGGATTGGCAAAAAAAAGTGGTGAAAAAGGCAAGAATGAGAGCAAAGAAGGAATTTTTCATATTCGTGTATTTGAAAATAAATTTAAACGTCAATTTATGAAAAATTAATGAAAACCATTTTTCGTAAGAAAGTAACTAAAGAATTTTTTAGTTTATTGAAATCCCCATTAATTCGATCTTTAAATTTGAAGAAATGCCAAATCTTTTCTAACTACAAATTTAAGGAGCTATTACTTTAAAGCTAAAGGCAGGTAAATCTCTGCCCGCCATTCAGCAGACTCAGCTCCCATCATAGGATTATCAAAATAGACTTCTAATGGAAGAGGATTTACAGCAATATTTTCCCTGCGTGCCTTTTCATATAAGTCCAGCCAGGCAAAATGTGATTGCCTGTAATTTCCATTAAAAACAGCAAAAAGAGATTTTGAAGATTCTATATGCATTAGTCGGATTTCACCTGTTTCTTTTAAACTATCAATGGATTTTATAGGGAAACAGAAATCGAAAACAATTTCATTTTTATCCATATCCCATTGGGAAACTTTAAGCAAAGGAAAACCCTGAAGTTTTAAGTCATTATCTGAAAGATAATATTCTATTGTCCTAATGGTCGCCATCATTGCATTGGCTTTATTCTCTACCTTAGTTTTCGAAGTTATACATGCACAGTCAAATTCAGGTGATGTAACGGTATCTGAGATCGTGATTTTATAAGCATTTTGTCTGACATTCAACATTTCATTAAACGCAGAAAAACGCTCTTTTAATTTTGCAAAATGACGGCTCCTTTTGAAAGGATTTAAAATTTCTAACCGGTTTTTGAACTGATTCTCCTTGTCTAATGTATTTACTATTACCTGAGTGACAGAATCATTCAAATATTCAAATTCCCATTCCATAAGCAGGGAATTTTTGTTGTTTAGATCAACCTGCTGTAATAGTTCGGAATAGGGCTCCTTATCAATTACTTTGATATTTTGCAAAGTATCCGCAGGACTAAAATTTTCCCAATTTAAGATCTCCTGATAAACTGTAGCAGGGCCATATTTTGCTTGAAACCGAAACTGATAATCGTATTCCTTAATAAAGAGATACCATACAGCTGCAATCAGTGCAACCGAAAGGCTGATACTAATAATTTTTTTCATTTTAATTTGTGGCTACTTTATTTTTAGAGATATCCATCTCTAAGGTTTCAATTACATAATTCCCAAGTTTTCGTCCCTGATCCAGGCCAACCTCAACGGCTGCTCTATAGTGAATCCCACCATACATCCTACTAACAGCAGCTTCGGCAGAAGCCTCATTAAAAGAATCGTAATTTCGAACAGGAAGACCATAAGATAATTCGGTATCATCCTCAAAGCTGAAATTATCACCAAATACATCGGTTAAAGCTATTGCGGCGGCACCGGAAACTACGGAGTGACCACTAGTATATTCAGGAAAAGGAGGTGTCTGGAGAACAGGCATCCAGTTTTCATCAATATATTTATTGATCAAAGTTTCAGGACGAATCAGGTTGCTTCGGTATTTTTCTTCCCAGCAGCTGATGAAGGCATCTGCAATGGCAAGAGATGTTTTAGTATATGCATACACTGTTTTATCAAAATCGGCCTGGTCTTTAATACAGGCTATTTTTGTAATTCCAATCCAATGGGCTCCGGGGGTAATCTTTTTTTTGGCAAACATTAAATGTCCGCGAGTTACAGTAACATAAGGATTACAATCCCAAAATTGTGCGATGGCCAATTCCTCACTATCATCTCCTTGCTCATTCATTTTTTGTTTTATATTATAAACTTCCATTAATTCTTTATGGAATTGACTCCCCTCATCCATAGAAAATACAGGAGGAGGAATAGGTTTAAATTGATCTGGAGATTTAATGACAAAAGGTCTTATTTTGTTCCAATGAGGCTCTATTCCATCCATATATGATGGCGGAGTGGGTTGCCATCGCCCGGGTTCATCACTCAACACCGTAAACTTTGGCATAGTCCGGGTTTGTTTGTAATTATCCTTATCCATCCAAGATTTTATATGTTCGGTTACCTGCATTGCATAAATTTTTGAAGCCTCAAACTCCTCTTCATTAGTGCTTCTCCAGATTTTGTATAAACTATCGCGGTAGACTTCAATTCTCTCTTCAGAAAAAATAAGGCTCTTACTTATTTCAATATGAGCGATCAAAGCTGCTAACTCAAAATTAACAGGCTTTTCGGGATTAGGTATTGGAATGGGTTTCAGATCTGTTAATTGACCCGACAAAGATTTATATTGAGGATTTTTAAGAGAAATTATCTCATAGCCCGCAATATTTGGATAGGCAAATATCCTACTGGCTACGGGTGGGGAGAAAATATCGTGAACCATAACATCACTAAGCCTTTCAATTACCTGATGCAAATTGACCGCGGTTATTTCTATATGTTTATTTTCTTTATTGCAGGAAATCGCAATAAGAATTGTGGCCAATAAAAAAAACATGCTTTTTCGTTTCATCATAATCTATTTATAATTTATCAATTTATAAACTTCCGCAGGGGCATCGTTTACGGTTATTAACAGGTATTTTTGGGAATTCAATTCTAATACATTTAGGTGTCTGACCGATTTTTTTGAGAGTTCCAGTCCAAGATAATTAGCTGGAATTATATTTTTTTCGCCCAGGATCAAAGCTCCCGAAAATGCATCCAATCTACCGTGATAAGGTTTTAATCCGAAATAATTACCGGCTACCAGAACTTCCAATTTACCGTCATTATTAAAATCATAGCTAGCAAAAGAGGTTATTGGCGCCAATTGTAAAGGAGTTTCAAATGCTATAAAGTTGAACTTTCCATCATTATTTTTCAGGTATCCCGATCTTAAGATATTTACTTCTAAAAGCCTGGCCTTAGAAAGTGAATTTCCTTCAAAAATTTTCTCTATTGGTACACCCGCAAAGGACTTATAATCCGGAAATTTTTTCCTCATAAGACTGCTTAACTGTCCGGAAAGTTGATCCAGTCCTTCCAGGCTGTAATATTTTCCATTTTTTTCAGAAGCCAAAATAGTTTCTGTATCACCATTCTCGTCAAAATCATCATAATACATTCGCAACGGATATTTATCAGATGCTTTGAACTTTGTATTGGTTCCCCAGTTCCCAAGAATATAATCAATATCCCCATCATTATCAATATCAAAGGGAATTATAGCCTGCCAGAGGCCATTCAGTTTTTCGGTTGTTAAGCTTACTTTTTCCAGTTTGCCTTTATTATTTTTAAAAAATGATGGTTCCATCCACTCTCCCACTACAATAAGATCATCCCATCCATCGGCATTAAAATCGGTCCAAATGGCATCTGTCACCATCCCTATTTTGGTTAGATCCTTATTTTCTGCTACAGAAAAATTTCCCTGTGCATTTTTCAATAAGTATGAGTTGGGCGTATTTCCAAAATCATAGGAAACGGCATTACTTCCAATAAAAAGGTCTATATCCCCATCTTTATCAAAATCCTTCGCACGAATTACAGCGGAGTTTTCATAAATTTCAGGAAAGGCATTTTTTGTAAATATGGAATCTTTATTTAAAAAATAACTATCCAATAATGGTTTCATCTTTCCATAGAAATTTCCGCCCGCCGACCCTATAATCAAATCGTTCTGCTTATTGTTGTCAAAATCGGCAATTACAGCAGATACCTCTTCGGTTATAGAATCCTTTACAATATTAGACTGCCCACTGCGTACAAAAGAGGTATCTCCCTGTCTGTAAACAACCGAGGGAAAATACTTGGAACTTCCAAAGAAAACATCCTCTTTCCCATCGTTATTTAAATCGCCAACTGCAGTAGCCGGCCCCCTGTCTGATATTTTATAAGGAATTAATTTCTGAGCATTAAAATCTAAATAATTATCTTCCTTGTGAACAAAATCTATCCCGAGATTACCGGGAACTTTTTCGAACAAAGCTTGGTCTTCGATTTTGGATTTAAAGATGAATCTTTTTCTAATTTCATCCGGTTTTACAATCAAAGTTTGATTGACAGACACATTTTTAAGTACCTGGAAGGTCCTGTCCGGCCAGACTACCACAAGAGAATCTACCTTTTTAGTATTGCCATAACCGAAATGGATCAAAGGCTCCGAAGATGATTGAAAGCCCCGCGAATTATAGAGTTCTTTATATTGTAAGTTGCCCTTAACATAAGAAAATATTTTGGTCCCTATTCCAAATGGGTTTTGTTTTAAAAATACAGGCTTAATCTTTAGATAGTTTGCATCTTTTGATTGATTCACATAAATAGATACCGGTTCATTAATATTACTAATTACAATATCAAGATCTCCATCATTATCCAGATCTCCATATGTAGCAGCGGTAGAAGCTGTGGCTTTATCTGTAATCCATTTTCCGGACATGTCCTCAAATTGAATGTCAGCACCTCCTTTAAAGATGTAATTGTGAACTTTCCCCGAAGGCATCAGGCTTAAAGCTTTTTGATCTACCAACTTCGTATTATTGATTTTTTTTCTGATCTGGTCATCAGACAAGTATTTTATATAATCAAGGTCATTAGGCCTTCTGGGAATCCCGTTTGAAATAAAAATATCTTGCTCCCCGTCCTGGTTATAATCGCCAAAAAGTGCGCTCCAACTCCAATCTGTTGCTGCCACCCCACTTAAAAGCGCAGTTTCTGCAAAATGTTTTCCGTTTTGATTTACCTGGAGCATATTCCTGGTAAATTGATAATGATAGCCAAGGCGATCTACCTTCATTTTTTGCATTTGCACATCATCATCTACTTCAGAGGATTTTAATACATTTTCATCCTCCGGAAGCATGTCCAGTGACATCATATCCGGATACCCATCGTGATTAATATCTGCAATATCAATACCCATTGAGAATCTGCTGGTGTGTCCAAAATATTTTTTCAAACTTTCTGTAAACGTACCATCCTGATTATTGATATAATAATAATCATCTTCATGAAAATCATTGCCTATATAAATATCTGGCCAGCCATCCTGATCAAAATCGGATATCGCAATGCCCAAACCATAGCCGTTTACCCCTCCAAAAATCCCGGCTTCTTCACTTACATCAGTGAATTTTTCACCATCGTTTCGCATGAGCTTATCGCCGGTGGAATAACTGCGTTTATTTCTTAAATCGGCACGGCCAAAAGATTCCTGAGTGTGAACTGCATGATTTAGGAGATATAAATCCAAATCTCCATCCAAATCATAATCAAAAAACACAGCCGAGGAACTATAAGAATCGAAATTTAACCCATATTTTGCGGCACTTTCGGTAAAGGTTTCATTACCATTATTAATATATAGTTCATTAAAACCACTAAACCCGTGGATACCTACAACCGCACAAACGTAAATGTCCAAAAGCCCATCGCCATTTACATCAGCCATAACGGTACCCGTATTCCAAGTGCTTTTTCCCTCAACACCAGCTTTATCTGTAATGTCTTCAAATTTCAGGTTCCCTTTGTTTAAATAAAGTTTGTTTTTAACCTGGTTTCCGGAGAAAAAAATATCGGGCAAACCATCATTATTTATATCACCTATAGATACACCCCCACCATTATAAAAATACAAATAGTCTAAAATATTCTGATCTTTGGTTTCTGTCAGTGTATTCGTAAATGATATTCCAGTTTCCGGGGAGGGCTTTTTCAAAAATAGATCACCATCTTTTTTACCACAACCAATTGTCAGAATTATTACAAATATGTAGCTTAGTTTACTTTTCATTAATTCTGAAAATTTTTGGTTTTTCATTATTTATTGCAGCGATTACAAATGTTTTTCCATTTTTATCCCTGAAGGTTTTCAGATGTTTTATTTCGTTTTTTACAACAAAACCGCTCTGATCATAGTTTTGCCAGGTAAAATTCAGTTTGCCATCACCCAATAAAACATTTCCATAACTGGCATCCATTCTGGAGAACTGAGGTTTGAATTCATAATTATTTCCACCCAAAATGAGGTCCAAATTACCATCGCCATTAATATCGGTAGTGGTTATTCCTGAGATACTTGATAATTGAACCCTGTAGGGCAGTTTTCGAATTTCGAATTTGCCTTTTCCCAGATTAACCGCGATAATGGTTTCTGAAACGGAAGCTGTTTTTAAGATTGAATTTTTTAAAAGTTCAGATGGGAAAAGTTCTTCAATGGATCTTTTGGCATAATCGGATGCTTTTAGGTTTTGTTTTTTTAAGGAAGACATTTGTGTTGTCAGGTCCTTTTTCATATTTATCGGAAAATCTTTTCCGTCGAAATTTCTGGTTACAATTTGCTCGAGGGTGCCATTATTGTCAAAATCGTTTACCCACATTTTCATAGGATTTGCTTCAGATGTTTTATAGGCGGTATTACTCCCTTTATTTCCTATAATTAGATCATTGTCGCCATCTTTATCCAGATCGGCAACTTCCACCACATTCCACCACCCGGTTAAACTTTCCAGATTGGTCGTTAATTTGGTTAATCTTCTGCCGGAATTTTTAAAAATAATGGGGGATCCCCAATCGGAAACGGTTATAAGATCCTTAATATCATCTCCGTCAATATCGGCCCAAATGGCATTGGTTATCATTCCAGCATTTTTAAGATCATAGGCCACACGATCTGTAGCATTGGTAAATGAGCCATCTCCATTATTTTCTAAAAATAAATGATCAGGATTTACGCCATAAATTCCAACAACACTTCTCGAGCCTATAAACACATCCTGATCCCCATCATTATCAAAATCATAAGGAACAATAACCGATATGTTTTTATAAACGGAAGCTAAATTGATTTCAGATTTTACGAATTTTCCTTTTCCATCATTTAAATACAACCGAGCCTTATAGGTTTTTCCTTCGCCAACTTGATTTCCCCCGGACCCCACCATTAAGTCCATATCTCCATCGCCATCTGCATCAAAAAATGCAGATGCTGTATCTTCAAAAACGGCATCTTCCTCTAAAACAATTTGTTTTGTCTTTTTAAGATTTGCATTCCCTGTATTCAGGTAAATTATTCCGGGCTGATCTTTTGCGCCTCCAATAAAAACATCCTCATTTCCATTCCCATTTATATCTGCAACAGATAAAGTGGGGCCTTCCTGAGAAAGCATGTGATAGATCAAACCTTCATAATCAAAATCGACATATGTATTTTCCTTATGTGTTAATAACTCCCCGGAAGAAAACTCACCTAAAAATGGAGTTATGGTTTTTGTTTCAACTTTATAGGTTTCGGAAGCTTCAATTTGTTTTAAATTAAGGAACTGATTGGTCCCGACATTAATTAATTTCTGAGTTTTGTCATCTGGCCAGATAACCCTTAAGGAATCTATTTTTTTTGCAGTTCCCAGGCCAATGGTCATAACATAATCCATAGAAGATTGAAAACCTCTTGAGGGGATAAGTTCCTGGATTACAATGTTGTTATTGTAATAAAGTTTTACAACACTGCCAATAGCAAATTTATTTTTGCCCGTTCCATCTAATTTTAATTTGATATAATTGTTCTCGGATAGTTTATCGGAGTTATTTCTATACACGAATGCCTGCATATTGACATTGTTTATCACAATATCCAAATCTCCATCATTATCGAGATCGGCATAAGCACTTCCATTAGAAAAACCGGGCTGGTCCAACCCCCATTTTTCAGCTTCATTAGTAAAGGTGATATCATGATTGTTTTTGTAGGCATAATTGGGAATGGGAGTAGATGGCATTTTATTAATTATAGTATCAATGGATTGTTTTTTTCCGGTTAAAGCCATTTTTTGAATTATTTCATTGGCGAAGAAATCGACAAAATCAAGATCGGTTAGATCATGGTTTATCCCATTGGTAACAAATATATCCTTGAATCCATCATTATCCATATCAAAAATAAGACCCGCCCAACTCCAGTCTGTTTTGGCAACACCACTAAAATAAGCTACTTCTGAGAAAGTGTTATTCCCATTATTTAACTGAAGCGTATTTTGTATATATTGTTGGGAGAAATCTTTGCTTTGTTTTAATTTGAAAATATTATAGCCTTCAAATTCCATCACGGATTTTGTCCTTTCATCACCTTCGGGAAGCATATCTGTAATAAAAACATCGATATTGCCATCATTATTTATATCGGCCATATCTATTCCCATAGCAGAAAGGCTTAAATGTGAGGTCCAGTTTACAATATCTTCCTTAAATGTTCCATCCTGATTGTTGATATATAAATAATCACGTTCATAGAAATCATTCGAAACATAAATATCGGGATACAAATCGCCATTAATATCACTTATCATAACTCCCAATCCAAAACCGATTAGACTCCCGTAAATTCCTGCATCTACACTAACATCTACAAATTTTCCATTGTCGTTTCGAAGGAGCATATCACCTACCCCTTTAAAAATATCCGGAACACCTTCCCAATCCTGGGCTCTTACTTCCCTTTGCGCGGCATATCCCAAACTACTTACCGGGATATTGCTGTTGTTTAAGATATAAGCATCAAGATCACCATCTTTATCATAATCAAAAAAGGTGGCATGTGTGCTAAAACCGGTTTTAGCCAGGTTATATGCCTCTGCACTTTCAGTAAAAGTGAGATCGCCATTATTTATATAAAGATCATTATCATGGTTGTTACCTTCCATATTTCCGGCATTGCTAACATAAATATCCAACAAACCATCATTATTTATATCAACCATATTAACACCGGTAGACCAGGGCTTGTTGCCAAAAACCCCTGCTGATTTTGAAATGTCCTCAAATTTAAAATCCCCTCTATTTAAAAAAAGTTTGTTTGTACCCATATTAGCGGTCAGGTATATATCTGGCAGTCCATCATTGTTAATATCGCCTATTGCAACCCCGCCACCGTTGTAAAAATTTCTGTATTTAAAGATGTTAAAATCTTTTTTATTTACCACAGTATTAATAAAATCCAGGCCCGTTTTCTCCGGGGAAAGCAATGAAAACAAGGTGTTTTCGTCTGTTTTGGCAGTAGTTTCTATAGCTTCTTCCTTTTTGGATTCACATCCGAAAAAAAGTGCTAACATCACGATGCATATAGAATATTTCATTAACTGTAATTTCATAATCATTTTTTATATGAACCATTTATTCCTAAAAAAAGTTGGCTGAATTGTTATTGATGGAAATTATATAAACCGAATATCGATTATTTAACATTTCCCGAAAGGATCAAAATATCAAAATTTTGTTGATTTGTTTCAGTAAATAACCTTAATATTTAATTGTTAAATAAAAACATTGTTCAATATTATGGCCTTCGTACAAGATTCATTAATTTTAATACCAATAATTTTCACTTAAAATTTTAATCTTATTTTTGATGAAAATTAGGCATATTTTGGAATTGAAACCATTTCTTTACCTTCACTCTGCCAAATTAACAGAAAAGCATACAACTAAGAGTAAAATGATAAATAAAAAAAATCAACAAAAAATCAATTAACTTAATAAAAGATTAATGAATCCTACTTTCTTTAAATTTAAGGAGATCACTTTAAGATGAATATAAAAAAGGGAACCCTGATCATCTTTATAATATCTATAACTGGTTTGGCAATTGTACAATATCAATATCTGAATATTGGCCTAAATCTAGCTAGGGTCCAGTTCGATCAAAAAATAGGAAATTCCATTGGTGCTATTAATGAAGGCTTGCGAGTAAAAAATGAACTTACCTTTTTAGCCGGTAAGGCAATGACAGCAGATTCCTCCTATTTTAAGCTAAGCCTGGACAGTGTACAAGATGCATCAAGGTTTTTTATGAATGACTTTTTAAAGGAAAAACTGCTGCAGAATGGCATAAAAACCGATTTTACCTACATAATTCATTCAAAAGATTCTACAGATTATTTAAAATCACCTAGGTTCTTTGATAATGATGAGTCCGTATTAAAATATCCTTTTAAGCTTGAAGGTTATCTGCCGGAATTATTGGACAAAAGCCTGATTTTGGAACTTAGGTTTAAAGATATCAATAAATATTTTTTAGGTCAACTTAATGGGTTGACAATTCCAAGCTTGATATTTATTATCGCTATAATTTTTGTTGTTCTTTGGGTACTCAAATCCTTTTATTGGCAACGTAATTTGAACACTATTACCAATGAATTTATTAATAATCTCACACATGAATTAAAAACCCCTGTGTTTTCTATTGGAATTGCAACCAAGATTTTGGAGGAAAAGGGAAATCCGGAGAATACACAAATATTGGGTGTAATCCGAAACCAGGTAGACAAGTTAAAGGTTCAGATAGAAAAAGTTCTGGAACTGGCAAGTATAGAAGGAAAACAAAACCTTCTAAAAAAAACAAAACTCGATTTTAAACTTGTAATTTTAAAAATTATTACTGAATTCAGGCAATTAGCGGAGTTGGAAAACATTGATTTTAACACCGAAATTTCAGGAGACTGTTACAATTTATATTGTGAACCAAACCATCTTGAAAATGCCATTAACACAATATTGGAAAATGCAAAAAAATATTCTGACAAAAATCCTAAAATTTCGATGTCTGCCTTTATTGATAAAAAAAACCTGATAATTGAAATAGAAGATAACGGAATTGGAATTTTGGAAGAAGACCAAAAAAAGATCTTCAAAAAATATTACAGAGCTTCCTCCGGTGATTTGCACAAGGTTAAAGGCTATGGATTGGGCCTAAATTACGTTCAGCAGGTTTTAAAAAGTCATAAAGCTAAAGTTTTCGTAAAAAGTAGTATCGGTAAAGGATCTGTATTTACACTGAGTATCCCCTTATTAAATAACAATGGAAAGTAGAAAAAAAATATTATTGGTTGAAGACGATGAATCTTTAGGGTATTTGTTAACCGAATATTTAAGGATGAAAGGTTTCGAAATTAAATTGAGCAAAAATGGCGTAACCGCCTTAAAAGAAATTGAAAAGAATAAATTTGATTTGGCGATATTGGATGTAATGATGCCGGAAATGGATGGTTTTACCTTAGCTGAGAAAATTAAAAGTAAATATCCTGAAATCCCATTTATTTTTTTAACCGCACGCTCACTAAAAATTGACGTTCTAAAAGGATTTTATTTGGGGGCTATTGATTATTTAAAAAAGCCGATTGATGAAGAGGAATTAGTGGTAAGGATCAATACATTACTCAATACGTTATCCTTAAATAAATTACAACCCAATTTAAATAAAGAATTCAAACTTGGTAAATACAGGTATCAGTTTGATAAATTAAAACTTTCTTATGATGATAAAACTATAAAACTTACTTCCAGAGAAAATGACTTGCTTCATTTCTTTGTCCTCCGACAAAATAAAATATGCACCCATAGGGAAATATT
>JBDNHN010000142.1:0-4610 GCA_041688725.1 Gillisia sp. | reverse complement strand
CGCACCCAGACTGTCTTTAGCTTATAAAGTATCAAACAACAGTCAGGTGTCATTGGCCTATGGTAACTTTTTCCAAAACCCGTCAAGTAATATTTTAAAATTTAATCAAAATTTAAAAGCACAAAGCACGGTTCATTATATTTTAAACTACCAGTATAATGCCGACCGTAAAATATTTAGAGCAGAGGCCTATTTTAAAGATTATAATAATCTGATCAAATACGATACGGAATTTACTGAATTTGACAGCGCTTATAACAATGATGGTTACGGGTTTGCAAAAGGGATTGATTTCTTTTGGAGAGACAGTAAAAGCATAAAAAATATTGATTATTGGGTAAGCTATTCATATTTAGATACCGAACGGGATTACAGAAACTATCCACGCCAGGCACAACCAAATTTTGCCAACAAACATAACCTTTCTGTAGTTGGAAAATACTGGATAAATGATTGGAGAAGTCAGGTTGGTTTCAGTTATTCATTTGCATCCGGCAGAACTTATACCAACCCAAATGTACAGGGATTTCTCAACGAAAAAACCAAAGCATATAACAGTTTAAGTGTTAATTGGGCCTATTTGATAAGTCCGCAAAAAATATTATATGCATCAGTTAATAATTTATTAGGCTTCCAAAACATAAACGGGTATCAGTATACCAATGCACCTAATATAGATGGAAATTTTACGAGACGTGCATTACAACCGGCTGCAGACCAATTCTTTTTTGTCGGTTTCTTTTGGACGATTAGTGAAGACAAAAAAAGCAATCAATTAGATAAATTATAAGAATTTCGTGTCTATGACTAGTCACGTTTTATTAAAGCCACTTTAAAGTCTAAGTTTGATTTTAAAGTGGCTTTTTCTTCTAATTTTTGAAAAAACACAACTTGTCCCTTAAATATGACAATTCGGTTAGTCGGTTTTTTATAAAAGTATAATCTGTATCATATTTGCTTTATAATTAAAAATAACCAATATGAAAAAATTAGTTTTCCTTTTAGCAGTGCTTGTAACCAGCTTAATGAGCGCACAATCGAATTATGAAAAAGGCATGCAAAAAGCCTTTGAACTTTGGGGAAGTAATACTCCTTTAGAAGCTGCCAATATGTTTGAGCGTATTGCCAATGCAGAACCAGACAATTGGTTGCCTCCGTATTATGCGGCTCAAGTTAACATTGTAAATAGTTTTGGGTTGAAGGACGAAGAAAAATTAACTGCTCAGCTTAACAAAGCACAAAATTTAATTAATGATGCCACAGCTATTTCTAAAAACAATCCGGAAATTATGGTACTTCAAGCTTTGTTACATACGGCTTGGGTAGCTTATGATGGTGCGACCTACGGCATGACATTATCCGGGAAAGTAGCCTCACTATATGCGCAGGCAGAACAAATAGCACCGGAAAACCCACGTGTGGTATATTGTAAAGCAGAGTGGGATATGGGAAGTGCGCGTTATTTTGGACAAGATACCGCACCCTTCTGTAAAGATTTGGAACATGCCTTAGAACTTTTTGCTAACTTTAAACCGGAAACACCATTTCATCCTCATTGGGGTGAGGACCGCACAAAAATGCTGTTAGAAGACTGCAAACTATAATTTTAAAGCTCTATAAATTTATCATGACAAAATCTGTTAAAAATATCATTCTAACCTTTATTATTGGATGTGCCATATTTGTTATTGGCAACCTAATATCTGATGGGTTTGAATATAAAAATGTCAATGAATTTTTAACAGAATTTGTTTTCTATCAACTGTATTCGTTTGTGTTAGGTTATTCCAATATGTATTTTTTTGATTACATGAATCGCCTTCAGTGGAGAAAGGAAGAAAGAATAAAACGCATTGTCATAGGCATTCTTGGTTCAACCGGCATTACCCTAATAGGACTGTTTTTTCTTAGAGCTTTAACAGCAATCACCGTTAATGGTAAATCCTTTACAGATTTTATAACCAATGAAAGTTTTAAACCCTATCAATTTGGTTTATGGATTACTTTAACCATTGTAATTATTTTTCATTTTTTCTATTACTACAACAGGTCACAACAAAATAAAATTAAAGAGCAAAAAGTAATAGCAGGAACCGCAAATGCCAAATTTGATGCCTTAAAAAATCAATTAGACCCACATTTTCTCTTTAACAGTTTAAATGTATTAACAAGTTTAATAGAAGAAAACCCGGAGAATGCTCAAAAATTCACAACCTCCTTGTCAAAAGTATATCGCTATGTTTTGGAACAAAAAAACAAAGAATTGGTAAGCGTCGATGAAGAGTTGGAATTCGCTAAAACCTATATGTCTTTGCTTAAAATGCGGTTTGAAGACAGTATAATTTTTGATATTCCTGAGAAAGCTTCAAACCCTGAAGGTAAAGTAGTACCTCTTTCTTTGCAATTGTTATTAGAAAATGCCGTAAAACACAATATGGTAACACCTACAAAGCCATTACACATAAAAATTTATGAAGATGATGGCAATTTGGTGGTAGAAAATAATTTACAACCCAAGCAAATAGTAAAAAGGAGTACTGGTGTAGGTTTAGAAAACATTAAGCAACGATATAATTTATTGTCAAATAAAAGCATTTTCATCAATCAACAGGCGAATAGTTTTGCCGTGTCAATTCCCATACTTACAAAACAAGTATCAATTATGAGAACAGATACATCATCAAAAATAGACGACAGTTATTTAAGAGCCCGCAACCATATAATACAACTTAAAGAATTTTACTATGGTATTGTTACTTATTGCATTGTTATTCCGTTCTTAATTTACATCAATTATAAAACCTATTGGGGTTTTCAATGGTTTTGGTTTCCTATGTTTGGCTGGGGAATAGGTATCGCTATTCAAGCATTTAAAGTGTATGTCAGCGATGGTATTTTTGGTCGCAACTGGGAAGAACGCAAAATAAGGCAGTACATGAATTATGACGAGGAGGAAGATACTCATTGGAAATAAAATAATATGCTATGAAAACACGATCAGACAACAACATGGAAGACAAATACATTAAGGCACGTAAACAAGTCGAGGAACTAAAAGGCTTTTATTACAATCTAGTATCCTATATTTTAGTTATTCCTTTCTTAATTTTTATCAATTATAGAACTTCTTGGGAATTTCAATGGTTTTGGTTCCCATTGTTCGGCTGGGGTTTAGGTTTGTCATTTCATGCCTACCATGTTTTTATCAACAATGGGTTTTTAGGAAGAAAATGGGAACAGCGCAAAATTGAAGAATTTATGCGTGAGGAAGAAAACGAACGTTGGGAATAGCCAAATTCTTAAACCTTAAAATTAATTAGAATGAAAAATTATAGCACAGATCAACCGGATAATAACAAAACTCAGAACGATTTTTATCGTGAAGAGGCATATTTACGAGCACAAAAAAAAGTAAAAAGAATTCTTGGTTTCTACTGGCACTTGGCGTCCTATGTAATCATAAATTTATTTTTAATATTTTTTGTTGGAACCCATAATGACAACTTCTGGAGTTTTGGTACATTTTCAACAGCCATTTTTTGGGGAATTGGTTTGTTTATTCATTTTCTTAGTGTGTTTGGACCCGATTTTATGTTCGGTAAAAACTGGGAGCAGCGTAAAATGAAGGAGTTTATGGATAAAGATAAAAAAAACTGGCAATAGATTATTTGGGCGTTCCCTTGCAGGTCGCGCTTTCCGCGCTGCATGGCAGCCAGCTGCAATCGCTAACGCAAAAAGAATTAAAAGAAGTATTTTAGAAAGATGAAAGTAATCATTATCGAAGACGAAAAACCATCAGCACGCAGGTTGCAACGTATGCTGAGTACCTTGCAAATTGAAGCAGAAACGATGTTACATTCTGTTGAAGAAAGTATCAACTGGTTTCAAAATAACGAACATCCGGATTTAATTTTTCTGGACATTCAATTAAGTGACGGTTTATCGTTTGAAATATTTGAAACTATTGATATTCAAAGTGCCGTCATTTTTACCACAGCCTTTGACGAGTATGCACTGCAAGCCTTTAAACTTAACAGTATCGATTATTTGTTAAAACCTATTGATGCTGTTGACCTGGCAAAAGCCGTTAAAAAATTTGAAGTGCGTTTACCTCGCCATCAAGCGGTTACATTAGATTTTAATGATATTAAAAAATTGCTTGTAAATCCTTTTGAACGAGACTATAAAAAACGTTTTTCGGTGAAAATAGGACAGCATTTAAAACTTATTAATATTGAAGATATCGAATGCTTCTACAGCGAAAATAAGGGCACCTATGTGTATACTTCTGAAGGAAGAAACTATCTCTTAGACACCACTTTAGAATTATTGGAACAAGAGCTGGAACCTCAAACCTTTTTCCGAATCAGTCGTAAGTATTTTGTAAACATTAATGCTATAAAAGATATGGTGAGCTATACCAATTCACGACTGCAAATAAAACTAAACACCTATAATAATGATGAGGTCATTGTGGCGCGTGAGCGTGTTAAAGATTTTAAAACTTGGTTAGATGCTTAAAGATTTTGATGTTACTGGTTAAACGGTCAAGTCTAACGCAAGGAGCCTAGAGTACGATCACTTTCTTGTCAGCTTAGTTGTTTTTTACT
>JBDNHN010000141.1:0-2415 GCA_041688725.1 Gillisia sp. | reverse complement strand
CCTAAAACAGAATCCCTCCCGGAATATCTTAAAAGAACCAATAATAAAAATTTAAAACTGTTTTTTGATAATATAGAAAAACTTCCATTTTATAAACGGGCTTTAAATAATGCTCGGGAAAATCAACCTGGATTTGACGAACTTAATAGGCATTCCCGAAAATTATTGCTGGTGCAAACTATTTTATACTCACATGGCCTTGGTTTAAGCAAATATCCAAAGGGCTTGGTGCCTTTTCATGATTATACAGGTTATGTCGCGACCGCTTTTGAAGAACATTTTTATGAGGCTGCAAAATATGCTGAAGCAAACGGAAAAGCCAGATTGCATTTTACGGTTTCTGAAGAACATAAGGAAAAATTTGAGGCGGAATTTGATGATATTGAATCCAGGGTCGTAAAGAAAACCGGGGTTAAATTTAAAGTTTCCTATTCATTTCAGGATCCTAAAACCGATACAATTGCTGTAGATTTAAATAACGAGCCTTTCCGGATAAAAAATGGTGAGTTGTATTTTAGGCCGGGCGGACATGGAGCTCTGATTGAAAATCTGAACAATCAAAAAGCAGATTTGGTTTTTATAAAAAATATAGACAATGTAGTGGTCGCTTCAAAATTGGATGAAATTGCAGAATATAAAAAAATGCTGGCAGGCAAGCTTTTAAAAGTTCAGGAACAGTGTTTTTCTTATCTCAATAGTATGGAAACCCAAAAGCCTTCAGAAAAAAAAATACAGGGAATTCTTCAATTTATCGAAAACGAATTATTTTACACCTTTCCGGTAGATTTTGATGATCTTTCAGAAGAAAATAAAATTGAGCAGTTAAAATTTCGCTTAAATCGCCCTCTGCGTATCTGCGGAATGGTAAAAAATGAAGGCGAACCTGGTGGAGGGCCTTTTCTGCTAAAAATGAAAAACGGGGAACATTCTATACAGATTATTGAAGGTGCTCAGATTGATCAGAATGATCCGATGCAAAAGCAGATCGCTAAAAAATCAACACATTTTAATCCGGTAGATCTTGTATGCGGATTGAAAGATCACAAGGGAGAAGCATTTGATTTAACCGAATTTGTAGATCCGGAAACCTGTTTTATCACCTCAAAAACAATTGATGGAAAAGCGGTGAAAGCCCTGGAACTTCCCGGATTATGGAATGGGGCCATGGCAAATTGGAACAGCGTTTTTGTAGAAGTTCCGGTGAGCACCTTTAACCCGGTAAAAACGATAATCGATTTATTGAAACCCAGCCATCAGGCAAGTTAAATTATGGCCGATTTTGAAGTACTGAAACAGGAATTGACGTGGAAAGCAGTTAGGAGTTCTGGTCCAGGTGGTCAACACGTGAATAAAACGGCGTCAAAAGTAGTTCTTCAGTTTGATGTTGCGAATTCTCAGGCACTTACTGAGGATGAAAAAAAGAGGATTCTTAAAAAAATAGAGTCCAGGTTAACAACTAATGCGGTGTTAATTATAGAGAGTAGCGATTCGAGAAGTCAGCACCAAAACAGGGATTCGGGAATTGAACGTTTGCTGAAAATAATTATCAATGCCCTTAAAAAACCAAAGTCACGTAAAAAAACCAGACCAACAAAGGCTTCAAAATTTAAGCGTTTGCGCGAGAAAAAGATGCGTGGCGAGAAAAAGGAAAACCGCCAAAAACCTTCTTTATAATATTTCTTAGGTCTTTATCGTATTTTCCAATTTCAGTAGCTTTTTTTTTTGGGCTTTATTTAAGACGTCAACCGCTGATAATTAGTAAATTTGCATAATTTTTAAAGCAGGAATTTATATGACGGCAATTCTTATAGTGGAAGATGATGTAGCATTTGCTACAATGCTTAAATCCTTTTTTGAAAAAAGGGATTATAAGGTTGAAGCCGCTTTTTCCGCTGAAGAGGCATTTAAAAAACTAAGTTTACAGCCATTTAATGTCATTTTAACTGATATAAGATTACCTGATAAAGATGGATTGGAGATCCTTTTGGAAGTTAAAGCCAACTATAAAGATGTTCAGGTAATTATGATGACCAATTACGCTGAAATTAATATGGCAGTAAAAGCGATGAAGAACGGGGCTTTTGATTATGTTTCAAAACCTTTTCAGCCGGAATCTATTTTACAGACTATAGAAAATGCCTTGAGCCAGAAATCTGTTGGCGATGAAAAGTTAACTTCGACCAAAAGTAAAACCAAGGAAAATGGGAAAACCACTGCTAATAAAGATTTCTCTGAATTTGTGAAGGGGGTAAGTGATGCGGCCCTAAAACTCAATGATTATATTCAATTGGTAGCCCCTACAAACATGTCTGTATTAATTATGGGCGAAAGCGGAACGGGTAAAGAGCAGGTCGCAAAAAGCATTCACGATAAAAGCAAACGAAAGGGCGCTCCTTTTGTGCCTGTAGATTGTGG
>JBDNHN010000014.1:0-2519 GCA_041688725.1 Gillisia sp. | reverse complement strand
CTCAATAGAATTGTGATCAGCCTTCTTATTGCGGGAGGAATTTTAGCTCTTTTTGGATTGATCTCCATTTGGTTGATATCAGGAGGAATTCTGGGATATCTGGCGTTCTTATTGATTGTTTCTACCAATGTGCAGTTCAATTTTTTTATAGATGCATTCAACCGGAATCCTGAGGTTTCCGGTAAAAAAGTGGCAATTACCTTTGACGATGGCCCCGTTGAAAACACCGTGAAAATTCTCGAAATCCTGGATAAATACAATGTGAAGGCCAGTTTTTTTAGTATTGGAAAAAACATCGAAAAAAATCCGGAGATCTTTAAGTCCATTCTTCAAAAGGGACATTTTGTTGGAAATCACTCCTATTCGCATACCCGTAAAATGGGATTTTTATCCACAGCCAAAATAGTGGAGGAAATTCAAAAATGTGATGAAGTTGCGATGAAAATTGGCGGGGTTAAATTAAATAGCTTTCGTCCGCCGTTCGGGGTTATTAATCCTAAAACTAAAAAGGCGCTGGAAATCACGGGTCATAAAGTAATTGGATGGAATGTTCGCTCCTACGATGCTGTTCTGAATTCCAAAAGATATATTCTAAACCGAATTTTAAAAAAAATTAAACCTGGAGATGTGATTTTATTACACGACAGCAATACCCAAACCGTGGATATCTTGGAACAATTGTTGTTATTCTTGCAAACCAACCATTATACAACCCTTAGAGTTGATAATTTATTTCAGACAGATGCGGATAATTAAACTTTTTATTTTTTTTATATCGGCAATTGCTTTTTCTCAACAACCTCTGGTATCACTTTCGGATTCGGAAACGATTCAGTTTAAAGAAAATGTCGCCAAACGTGCTGATGGGCTTAAAAGTTTATCCAGCGATTTTATGCAGTCCAAATATATCCAACTCATGATGGGTAGAACTATTAGCAATGGAAAGCTTTTTTATAAAGCGCCCAATATTCTTAAATGGGAATACAGCACGCCCTACAATTACCATATCCTTTTTAAAGATAATCAGCTTTTTGTCAATGATGACGGAGACAAGAGTGTCAGCAATTTGAAATCGAATAAGTTGTTCGAAAAACTGGTAAACCTTATTTCCGGAAGTATAAATGGGGGATTGCTTGCAGACAGCCATAATTACAATGTGGCGTATTTCAAAACCGGAAACTATATAACGGCTTTAATTGTGCCCAAAGATCCTGCAATACGGCAGATGTTCAGGGAAATAATCCTGGTCTTTAATAGAGAATATCTTGTAAATTCTGTGAAGCTGATAGAAGATTCCGGAGATTTTACAGAAATATTTTTTAAAAATATCAGGATCAATCAAAACCTTGAAGATTCCATTTTTGAGAATTAGGTTATTTCTCACAATTAAAAACTGCTTTATATACCCATAAAATCAAATTTCTGTCTATTTTAGATTTTCATTTAATAAATCTACATCCAAATATGCTTTTAAAGGATTTTTATACGGTGCTACATTCAAAGCAGGTCGATGGCGAGTTTATTACCGAGATTAGGATTCACAAAGATCACCGGCTTTACCAAGGGCATTTCCCGGGAAGGCCTGTTACCCCGGGAGTAGTTTTAATGCAGTTATTTAAGGAAGAAGCCGAACGTCAATTCAATTGCAGCCTTGAATTGCAAACCGCAACTAATATTAAATTTATGGCAGTTGTAGATCCAAATCAGGGCGAAAATTTTATCCTGCAATCTAATATTGAAAAAGAAAACGGGTTTCTAAAACTTAAAGGAATAGCGCAGCATAATGACTGCATTGCCTTAAAGATCAATTCTACATATAAAATTCTTCCATAAATAATTCCTCTTTAAAAAGGTTTTTATGCCAATCGGATTATAAACAATACTTTTGCATTAAAAGTTATCCAAAATTTGAGCAATTCCCCAATATATCAAACCCGGTTTGACGCCCTAAAATGTTGCATCATAATGCCAACCTACAATAACCAGGAAAGTCTGGAAAATGTGGTACTGGAACTTTTGCAATATACTGACCATATCCTGATTGTAAACGATGGTTCTACGGATAAGACCAAAACCATATTGGATAAATTTTCTTCATTAAAAACCCTTCATTTTCAAGAAAATCAGGGAAAAGGAACAGCCTTAAGGCACGGTTTTAAAGCCGCCGGAAAACTCGGTTATGAGTATGCCATTACAATCGATTCTGACGGGCAGCATTATCCCGATGATCTGGATATATTCTTATCGGAACTGGAAAACCGGGATTTGAACGCACCGGAAATTTTATTGGTAGGCGACAGGAATATGGGAAGGGAAGGCATCCCCGGGAAAAGTTCTAAGGGAAATATATTTTCCAATTTCTGGTTTTTAGTGGTTACCGGCACCCAGTTGCACGATACCCAAAGCGGATACAGGCTTTACCCTTTAAAAGTGGTGAATTCTATTAAACTTTACACCAATAAATTCGAATTTGAAATTGAGGTTATTGTCAAAGCCTCTTGGAGAAAGGTAGATGTCCG
>JBDNHN010000140.1:0-6974 GCA_041688725.1 Gillisia sp. | reverse complement strand
TGAATGAGTTGGAGGATTTTCATGTGAACTATAGTTTACCCTCTATATCACCCAGAGAGAAATTAATGTTTTTTTGAATATTTTCCGAATTACTTTTAAATACTACATTCGATCTTTTTCTATTTGTGGAGGCAATGCATTTCACCGCTTCGAATTCCTTATTATCAGTAAAATAAATGAAAAATGCATTTTCCTTTTTTGCTGTAGCGTTTATCATCATTTGAAATTGCTCAGAATCTCCCAGCAATTCGAAAATAATAATTGTTTTAAAACCCTTTATTTTAGTTGTTGAAAAGATCATAAAGCTGTCGGCACATTGCACCACTGAATATTTGTTATCTTCATATCTCCATTGTAGAAATTCACCCGTCTTATTGGTCTGCCACATTAAGCTGGAACTCATATAATCCTTATCCAAGCCAAAAGAGTTCACATCAAATTTGTGAATCTCGGTTCTTTTTGAAAATGGATTCAATAAGCCCATTTTTATAACCGGACTATTATCTAGTAAATGCCATCCCATTTTTAGATATCCTGGAAGACTGTTTTGATTAGGCGTATTAAAAATAAGATCAAATTTTCCCTGGCACATTTCTATTCCATCCAAAGTTAATTTTTTGAATAAGCCTTTCCCTCTATAACTTTTATCTACTACCGTATCTACTGGCCGGATTGCCGTTATTTTTTCTTGCTCTTTATTAAAAACAAACTGCCAAAACATAAACATACGTAAGCCGATGATGCATCCTTCATCTTCTACTAAAAATCCAAAAGATTCGCCAAAAGGATTTTCAACATGTTTCCATATAAAGAATGGTTCTGTGTAAGTCTCGTCCAACCCCTCCTTTATTAATTGAACAACCGCCGGTATATCTCTGTCGAAATCTATTTCCCTGAATTTGAGCATAATTTTGAATATAATTCTAAGGTTAAGGCGTTATTCCTGGATTCTAAAAATTTATCATTAAAGTTGCGCAAACTTACTTTTCCAAATTTTTCACGTTCTTCAGGATTATCGAGAAAAAAGCAAATTGCTTCAACTATACTATCCACTTGATGTACATCAAAGAATTTTGCATTCTCATTTTCTAATACAACTTCGTGCAAAACTGGAATATTGTTGCAAACAATAGGTAAACCGGCGGCCTGGGCTTCAATTAATGCACCACCCAATCCTTCATATAAAGAAGGGAAAGCGAAAAGATGTGATTTTAAAAGATACTCTGAAACATTACCTTTAAATCCTTCTAAAAAAATTTTGCCATTCAAATTATTGGTTTCAATATAATCCCGCATTTCTTTACTGGCGGAACCATCTCTTCCAAAAATTCTCAATTCTACGTTGTAACCTTTATCGATTAGTTTTTTAACAGCTTTTATAATATATATTTGTCCTTTTTGGAATTCATGCCGAGCGACATTAATTAATTGGATAGGCTCCTGAAGATTCTGAAAACTCCTTTCTTCATAAGAATCAATAATTGGTTTACGTCCTCTGGGTATAACAGTTATATCATTGGGTTTTAACCCTACTTCTTCAATATAATGGTTTTTCACGGCTTCTGTAATGCTGTGAAAATGATCTACATATTTTTTTGAAGTAATTTTATCAATAAGCTTATATACTTTCAAGCCAGTTTGATTTACCTTACCATCCTTTAAACGCTCCACACTATAAGTCGTATTTACTAAACTTTCCAAATGAATAAATTTCGCTCCTAATTTGGCAAATCTGGTTCTTAAATTAGCCCTAAAAAGTATGCTGTGAACCAAATCAAATTTTCCTTGCTGTATGTAGTTTGCAATAAACCTGCTTTGAGAATAAAAAGAACCACCAGGAATAAAATTTATAGTATAGCCCTTCTCCTGCATTCTTTCCTGAACGCCAACTGTTCTTTTGTCCAAACATAGAATCTCAAATGGAATCTCCAATTGAAATAAATAATCACAAATAACTTCAGTAGATCTTTCTGCACCACCTGATCCCAGGCTATTTATTACTATAAGAATATTCATTTAAAATAACTTTTGTTTGAATTTAGCTATACTTTTAATTAGTGGAAGTAGTTGTGTATGCCAACCACTTAAAATTAATTTAAACTTCCACATTGGAGTATTATCATTGACTGCTAATCTAGAAATACGTAAAGGATTAACTCTCCTTTTGTTGATTTTGTGATCAAAAAGAAATGCCTGTTTAATTCCATAATCTTTAAGTGTCTCTTCCGCCAATTCCGAATAATTACCATTGGGATAGGCAAAAATATCTGGAGTTAAACCAAGATTTTTTAAAATTTGAGTAGATTGATTTAATTCAAAATCAAGTTCTTCATGAGTACATCGGTCAAACATCGGATGGGTATGAGAATGATTTGCGATAACAATACCTCCATTCTGCATTTCAAGAAGTTGTTTCGTAGTAAGCTGTGGATATTTTAATTTTGGTTTTTTAGAATCCTGTCTTAGACTAATAAGGTAGTTTACCCGTTCTTTATTTGGCCAGGATTTTACTTCCCATACTTTTTTATTTCCTTTTTTATTTCCAAGATAATACTCAATTTCATCCCACCAAAAAGGGTTTTGGGTATCAATTAAATCTGTAATTACGAAAATAATAGCTGGGATTTTATATTTTTTCAAAATAGGAAAAGCATTGTAGTAAAAACTAGGGTCCCCATCGTCAGCAGTTATTCTAAAAGCTTTTGATTGATCACAACGGCAAGAATTATAATAATTTTGTGCCAAATATTTAATTTGAGCTTCAAAAGATTGCTTATTATTAATTTTATGATATGTTAGATATTTATGGTAAATCATCACTTTTCTTTCTAACCAAATTTATTATTTCTTTCATCCTAGCCGCTTCGTTCTTTATACTAAATTCTTCCTTTATTGTATTAATCGCGTTAAAAGACATTACCTCAAACAATTTTTTATCATTTTCAACCTCAATTAAAAATTCCCATAAATTATCTTTTGTCTTATTGTACAGTAACCCATTTACTTTGTGTTCTATTATTTCTGGCACACCTCCAGAATCCCCTCCAATAACAGGTAACCCAAATGACATGGCTTCTAAAAATACAACTCCAAAAGCTTCTTCCTGATTTGTCAATGGCCCTTTTTGATTTGGCAAAACAAAACATTGGTGACTTTTGTACAAATCATAAGCTTTGGAATGTGTCACCCACCCTAACAATGAAATATCTTGTTTCCACTTAGATTTTTTTATCAATTCATCACAAACCTGGAACAAATCACCATCTCCAGCAATTGTTAATGTTCCTTTAAGTCCAGCATTTTTAGCTTTAATAAATGATTTTATTAAATTAACAGGATCTTTAGTATCAATAAGTCTTCCCAAAAATAAAAAATTAATTGAATCCTTAGAACGTAAAATTGGCATTTTTCGATGCAATTCCATACCAAAATATTTTATATGTATTTTGGTATTATCTATTCCAGCTTCTAATAATTTTTTTTCTGTATATTTAGAATTTGCTATAAAACAAACATTTTCACTTAATTGCCTGGCTTTTTCCTTATGATTGGAATTATGGTGTAAGTTCCCAGTAATAGGACTTACATAGTCCCAGGTAACATCTTTACCATGAACATGAACAATAACGGGAATTTTTACTCTAGCAATTAAGTGATCGTAATTAATCGCTTGGGTTAAAAAATTCACTATTAAAACATCTATATTAAGCTTCTGTAATTTTAAGAGTATAAACCTATCTAAAAAATTAGGGAATATTTTATAGTCTTTTAATTTCTTTAAGAAAATTAAAGGAAAAGAATTTAAAATTATTTTATGGTATTTCCTATATTTATTCTTTTCAACTTTTCCGGTAATTAGCACAAGATCAAATGACTTTAAGGAAGTCAATAATTGTTTTACCCAAAAAGTTTTTAAAATTAAGGACGGATAAATAATTGCTATTTTATAATTCACTATATTCTTATCTTGTTAAAGGTTCGCCAATCATCAAAACTAGAATTAGTCAGTTGTTTATATTTTACTATATCCGGATATAATTCCTCTTTAATTTTAATTAAAGAGGAATTATTAAGAACTGGTTTCCTTTTTTTTATTGATAATAGAAAACAACTTAGTTTATAAAAGTAAAATAAATTGTTAGGTAACAAACGATTCATTCGATCGTACTCTTTAATAAAAAATTTTTTTTCAGATGTATTTGTTATTTTAAGATTATCATAAGCATAAGGTTTCTCAATACCCAAAAACCTCTCTATTTTCTGCAAGGTACCACTCAAATCCCCACGTAAATTATTAAATGATAATAAACACAAATTTTTTTTATCATAAAATTGAAGAAAGGGTTCAATCTGATAATAATATTTACTGCTTTCTATATAATCTGGATTGCTGAATATTACCTCATCTGCCTTTTTACCTTTAAAGCGGTCTCGATAAAGATCGTGATGCAAATGACTAATAATTCTATCTATTGGATCTCTAGCAATAAAAATCAATTTAGCATTAGGCAATAAATTATAAATTCTCTCTGCAGTATCCGGGTAGAAATGTCGCTTTGCGTAACTCGGTGATGCCTCTCCAATTATTTCCCTCTCCCCTATAAACATTTCTTCGTACCATTTCATAGGTTTTGAAAAATTAGCATTAAAGTAATTTGGTTCTTTTGAAGTACTCATTTCGATGAATGAGCTTTCTGCCAGATTCGAATGCAGGGTAGTTGTACCGGTTTTCATCGGACCTAAAATTATAAAATTTGGGAGTGGCATTACAAAATTTTTTTAATTAAATAACCAATATTTTTAAATTCGCATAAATAAAAACTTTCAAAAAAGACATTTAAAAAATTAACAAAAAAACCTTTATAGTTTCTTTCCTGATAAAGGGCTAATGTATACATAACTCTTTTCTGTAATTTTCTGTGCTTTAGCGACTTGGAATAAGTAGCCGAACTGCTCTTTAAAAGGTAGGAATAAGTAAGAAAAGCGTTTTTAGCTTTCTTAGATTTATTAATGCCAGACCATACCCCACCATCGTGCAACCTGTAAATATTAGGTTTTATACTATTTATATATTTACCTTTGCCATAGTGACCTAACGCATTATATAAAACGGTATCTCCATTATACACTTTTGCTTGTCGGACTCTTTGAAGAACCTCCTCAAAATTTATAAACAAAATTGATGATAAATGTAAATATGGCTTAATTATTAGATCTAATTTACTTAGATCATTTTTGCCATTATTCATAACTTTGATTATCTGTCTTTTTTTCTCGTCAAAGACTGAAACGTCATGAAAGCATAAAACAAATTCCTTATTATTATCATTTTCCAAAAAATCAACCTGCTTTTGCAGTTTAAAAGGATCAGTCCAGTAATCATCACCTTCACAAAGAGCAATGTATTTACCTTTTGAGGAAAACAAATTAGTCATAAGAATAAATCTACCGGTCGGTGAACCGCCAATGGCAATGTTATTTTCTCTATGATGTAAAAACAAGCGTATCTTTTCAGGATATTTTTCAGCATATTCTTTACAAATTTCTCTTGTACCGTCTATAGAGGCATCTTCACCTAAAAGAATCTCAAATTCAAAATTGGTTTTTTGCATTAAAATGCTATCCAAACATTCTTTTATATAATCAACGTGCTGGTAGGTTTGGACACAAACTGATACTACGGGATTTGAAGGTGCCGAATTAGATTTCTCCACTACTTCTTTAAGCTCAAACCTTTTTTTAAATTCTAATAAATCCATTCAAATATCTTATTTAATCTTTTAAAATCCTCATCTGTTTCAATCTCTTCGATTATAGATAGAGGTAGCTCTGTCCTCCAGTCATCATCCTTCGACTTTTTCTTAAATACTGAATAAGCATCCTCATCATTTTCTTTAGAAGACCTATTTAAAAAATCTAAGGTTTGCTGAGTCATTTCAAGATTGCAAAAACTAAAAACATCTTTTACAGTTGTGAGCTTATTCGTTAAAAGCGAATCGTAATTCAGCAAATAAAATCGTTCTGGAAATCTTTTTTCTAAATCTAAAAATAAAAAAGCTGCTTTCTTCCATTTTTCATAGCCATTAAATTCTTCAGGCAAATTTAAATTCTTTTTTGGTGCTAATCTCCATTCCTCTTCTATTTCCCATTCCAAATCTTTTTTAAACTCTTTAGGCGCACGCAACCAAGAGTTTAAAACCGAAAATGGATTTCTGATTAATCCTACAATTTTTAAATCATCATCCTGATTTAATAAATTTTCTAAAATATTATGAAAACACTTAAAGTTATTCCACAATTTAATAATGAAAAACAAGAACAGGAATTTGGAGCTTACATGATTCCGCTGATTATATTGATTGGAAGTTAGCTAAAGATATTCCTTATCAGTCTTTGATCAAAGTATTATTATCAGAAAAAATTGATGATGAGAATAAGATGTCCTTGAATTCAAAATCTAATTTATGATCTACTTTATAATACTGATAGGAGAATTTTCGTAAATATATATCCACCCTATTTTACTACTCCAATCCATCTGATTTTATCAATTTAAACGGACTACTTTCAAATCCAGAATTAGTTGGTGCTAAAAAGAAATTTTCTTCGTAGTGTCCATCGATTTCAGGAACTAGAATTGTTTCAATTGAATTATATCCAGCATGATTTATAGAAAATTTTAATTTCTTTGCCGGAACAGAAAATGCAAAACGACCGTCTTGATCGGTTTTTACAATTACATTTTCGTTTACTAATTTAATTTCAACATTGGCCAAAGGTTTTTTATCTAAATCTGTAACAATTCCTATTACAAATGCGGGTCTCATATATTTTTTCATAACGTTAAATGCTTCCTTTGGTGATTCATCGGGATTTTGAAGTGAGGTCGAGCCATCATACAAAACCCAATAATTTATGCCATCAACCATATGTTTATGAGTATACATTTCCCATAATAATTGATCGGTAAAATC
>JBDNHN010000139.1:0-4083 GCA_041688725.1 Gillisia sp. | reverse complement strand
TTTTTCTATTTAACTGAAGGGTTTTTAAGCCATTGTCATGAGCAAAATCAAAAACTGCAGGTCGCATATCCTTTTTCGAGTCAAAACTTAATTCGTAATGAAAACCGCCGATGTTTCTTGATGAGATAAGGTTCGGCAAAATTTGAAGTGCTTTATCTTCTATCAGATAATCAAATTCTACATGAATTATTTGTTCCTGCTCATCGCGCAATTCATTCATCTTTTTGTCGGCTACAATCTTACCTTTATTGATAATTATCACCCGGTCACAGATTGCCTCCACTTCCTGCATGATATGGGTAGAGAGAAAAATGGTTTTTCCGGGACCTCCGCCTGCCTGTTCTTTTCCGATGTTCAAAATAAGATTTCGGATCTCCACTAACTGGTTCGGGTCAAGGCCCGTGGTAGGTTCATCTAGGATCAAGACTGCCGGATCGTGAAGCAAGGCGGCAGCAAGCCCAACCCGCTGTCGATAGCCTTTGGAAAGTTGTTCTATCTTTTTATTGGCTTCAGAAGTAAGTCCGGTTAGATAGATCATCTCTTCAATTCGCATTTTATCAATTTTATATATTGAAGCATTAAAGGAAAGAAATTCCCGTACATACATTTCAGTATAAAGCGGATTGTTTTCCGGCAGATAACCAATGTTTCTCTGTGCTTCCAGCAAATTCCCGGAAAGCGGGATATTATTTACACTTGCCTTACCTTCTGAAGGAGCCAGATATCCGGTCAGGATTTTCATCAAAGTAGATTTTCCTGCTCCGTTAGGACCCAGAAATCCAACAATTTCATCTTTTTCAATAGAAAATGAAACCTTGTCCAAGGCTTTGTGTTCCCCATAAAATTTCGATATTCCTTCAACAGTTATAGACATACAATAGCTTTTTTCAAAAGTAAGGGATTAATTTGTTTGAGGATTAATTTTTCCGAAGTTTGGAACTTTGGAAAAATTTTCACTAAGCCTTCCGGTTTTTAAAACGTTAGCAGGATTTTTTTATGATAACCTATCATAAAATAATTATAAAAAATAGTGCTTCATTTAAAAATTATATTTTACTTTAGCGAAATCATAAAGAGAAAATGAAAAACATTATTACTTGGAACGCTTTCTATTATTTTTATTTCTATAGCAGAGATGAGATCGGGAACGCCATGTAATTAAACAATAAATTATATTTTAAATCCCGATGGCAACATCGGGATTTTTTTTGTTTTAATTTAATCAAACCTGCCGGGGTTAGTGACCTGAGAAGGCTTAGCATAAAATATGAGAGAAAAAGTAGCAATTCAAGGTGTTCAGGGTTCTTTTCACCATTTAGTGGCGCAAGAATTTTACGGAGAAAATGTAGAAGTTCAGGAATGTATGTCTTTTCATGAATTGGTAAGTAGCCTGGTTTCCGGGGAATCGCAGGAAGCAGTAATGGCGATAGAAAATTCAATAGCAGGTTCCATTTTGCCTAATTACGCGTTAATAGACGAGCATCATTTAAAGATAGTGGGAGAACATTATATGCCTATTAATATGAATTTAATGGCGGTTCAGGGACAAAGCATGGAAAATATAAAGAAGGTTTATTCCCATCCCATGGCTTTATTGCAGTGTAAAGAATTTTTTGAAGGTTATCCGCATATAAAATTAATTGAAGATGCCGATACTGCTGAGGTTGCGAGGAGAATTTCTCAAAAAGGATCAGTTGGTGTAGCTGCTTTGGCCAGTAGCGCTGCAGCACAAATTTTCGGTTTGGAAATACTGGCGGAAAGTATTCATACCAAAAAAAGCAATGCTACAAGGTTTTTGATCTTAAGCATGAAAAAAAGGGAGCCAAACGGGGTGAAAATAGACAAGGCATCTTTGAAATTTGAATTGGAAAGCCGTCGTGGAAGTTTGGTTTCTGTATTGAATATTTTGAGGGATTACAACCTGGATATGACCAAGATCCAGTCTATGCCAATAATTGAAACCCCCTGGAAATATTCATTTTTTGTGGATGTAATTTTTGAGGATTATGAGGAGTTTCAAAAAGCCCTTCAAATTCTTGAAGTCATGACAGAACAACTAAAAGTTTTAGGAACATACAAAAATAGCTTATAATGATTCAGGCCAACAGGTTAAACCAGATTAGTGAATACTACTTTTCCATAAAATTGGGAGAAGTTCGTGCCCTGGAAGCGCAGGGAAAAGATATTGTCAATCTTGGAATTGGAAGCCCTGATTTGCCTCCGCCACCACAGGTTATTGAGGCGTTAAACCGGGCACTTGTCAATCCAGGGGCTCATCAATACCAGCCTTATAAAGGAACCGGGGAATTCAGGAATGCCATCAAGGAATTTTACAAGAATCATTATCAGGTCGATCTAAACCAAGAAACTGAAATTTTGCCCCTTATGGGCAGTAAGGAAGGGATAACCCATATTTCCCTGGCTTTTTTAAATGAAGGGGATGAGGTTTTAATTCCAAATCCGGGATATCCCACCTATTCTTCAGTGACTAAATTAGTAGGTGCAGAAGCTGTTTTTTACGATTTAAATGAAGCCGGGAATTGGTTGCCAGATTTGAAAGAACTGGCAAAAACTGATTTGAGCAAGGTGAAACTGATGTGGGTGAATTATCCGCATATGCCTACCGGAGCTTCAGCAACTGATGCCGTTTTTCAGGATCTGGTGGATTTTGGAAAAAAACATCAGATCTTAATTGTAAATGACAATCCGTATAGTTTTATTCTGAATGAAGATCCGAAGAGTATTTTAAAAGCTGAAGGAGCTAAAGAGGTGGTCATGGAGTTAAATTCATTGAGTAAAACCTTTAATATGGCCGGTTGGCGGGTGGGAATGCTTTGCGGAAGTGAACAACATTTAAAAACCGTTTTAAAGGTAAAAACCAATCTGGACAGCGGAATGTTTTACCCAATTCAGGCTGGGGCTGCCGCGGCTATGCATTTGCCAAACCAATGGTTTGCTTCTCAAAATGAAATTTACGCATCCCGAAAAGAAAGGATCCTGGAACTGGCGGAAGCTTTGGAGTGCACTCCGGCAAAAAAACAAACAGGATTATTCATTTGGGCAAGGGTTCCCGAATGGTCAACCTCAGAAGGGTTTGTAGATTATGTGTTACACAAATACAGCATCTTCATAGCGCCGGGCTTTATTTTTGGAAGTCAGGGAGAAGGGTTTGTAAGGTTTTCATTATGTGAAACTACAGAGAATATTGAACGTGCAATAAAACGAGTAAAACCATGAATGTTTATATAATAGGCATAGGGTTAATTGGAGGTTCTTTTGCTTTAGATATTAAATCGGCATTTACCGATGCAAAGATCTTTGGGATCGATGCAAACCGGGAGCATTTAAAAAAAGCGAAATCCCTTGGATTAATAGATTGTATATCGACAATTGAAGAGGTCGAAAGTGCAGATGTTGTGATTGTCGCAATTCCTGTGGATGTAAACATTAAAGTGGTAGGACAGGTTTTGGATAAAGTAAAGGACGATTGCCTGGTAATTGATACAGGTTCTACCAAATCAGGGCTTTGCGAAGCTCTGGAAAATCATCCTAAAAGAAGGAATTTTCTGGCGGCTCATCCCATATCCGGAACCGAATTTTCAGGACCTGAGGCTGCACAGCCCGATTTGTACAGAAATAAAACTATGATAATTTGTGAAGTGGAAAAAACAGCCTTCAAATTACAGGAAAAAGCTCTGGAAATTTTTAAGCTTTTGGGGATGCGCATCCGCTATATGGATGCAAAATCACACGATAAACATATTGCTTATGTTTCGCATTTATCGCATATAAGCTCGTTTATGCTTGGAAAAACTGTACTAGAAAAAGAAAAAAATGAACGGGATATTTTTGATTTGGCAGGAAGCGGATTTGCTTCTACGGTAAGGCTTGCAAAAAGTTCTCCGGCAATGTGGTCACCCATATTTGAGCAAAACAGGGATAATATATTGGAAACTTTAACTGAATATATCAGCAATCTCACCCGATTCAAAAATCTCATGGAAGAAAATAATTTTCAGGAGGTTTACAAGGAAATGGAAAAGACAAATCATATAAAATCAATTTTAAACGGAATTATCTAAT
>JBDNHN010000013.1:0-4673 GCA_041688725.1 Gillisia sp. | reverse complement strand
TGGAGTTCCATAAGTGCCATCTTCATTTAAATCTACTACGTAGATGTCAAAAGATCCCAAAGTGCCCGGCATATCGCTGGCAAAGTACAATTTTGTACCATCGTTGTTTAAGCTTGGATGCTCTGTAGAATATTCATCGCTGGTAAATGGCAAGGCTTCAATGTTAGCCCATTTTCCATCTACCATTTTAGCACGGTAAATTCTTATATGAGCAATTTTTTCACCATTCTCATTTTTCACTCTTTTTTCATTGGTACGATCAAAATACATGGTCATTCCATCCTTGGTAAAAGCGGCAGAACTCTCGTGAGCATCGGTGTTGATGTCTCCGGGGAAAAGCACAATTCCGCTTAATTTGCCATCTTCAGTAACATCGGCTGTATACAAGTCCAGGGTTGGTTTTTTATCCCATGGGTAAACGGGGCGTTCCTGATTTCTTGTCGATGCGAAGGTTACTTTATCTCCGTAATATGAGATCCCAAAATCACCGGCAGCAGGATTGTTAAGTTCCTGCCTGGTGGTATACACATGAGATACGGTAGTGTCCAGTTCTCTTCTGAATTTTTCGAAATTGAAATCCTTTCCGTAGTAATCTGAAAAGTATTCATCAGCTTCCTCAAATTTACCAACCGCCATCAAAGAATGGGCGAATTTAAATTTGTATTCAGGATCAGCCTCTACTTTATATCTCAGGAAAAGCAACTGATAAACTTCAGAAGCATTTTTCAATTGGTTTGTGTAGAAATATGCATCTCCTAAATTTTCAAGCACTTTCTGGTTCTTATCCGTTACTTTCTCATAAGCAGTGGCAGCATCGATATATGCCTTGTCGGCAAAAAATCGGTCTCCTTTTTTTATTTCAGAATTTTGTGCAAAGCCTGAAAAGCTTATTAGGATTATTAAAATTGAACTATATAATTTTTTCATGTTGTTTCTGGTTTTTAGAAGAATCTTGGTGATTTGTCATATCCTTTTGATAATCCGAAAAGATCTAGATCGAATAATATCAGAAATTCGTGTGTACCATCGTTGTAATCACTCAAATTTGAAGTGGTATAGTCATAGGCATACCCAACTCTTAATCCGGGAGTTATAGCGAAGTTGATCAAACCTGTAATAGATTCGTCAAACCTGTATCCAATTCCGGCTTCTAATCTGTTGTACATCAAAACGTTTGCAGTTACATCTACAGAAAGTGGTGCGCCTTCAACTCCCCTGGCCATAAAGGCCGGTTTAAGTTTGAAATCTTCGCTCAGGTCAAATACATATCCACCGGTAAGGAAGTAGTGAATATTTTCTTCCCCCAACGCTCTTAAACCTTGATTATTCTCAAGATATTTTGAGGTAAATAGGTTAGGAGCAGAAAGACCTAAATAGTACTTCTCTCCAAAAAGGAAAGTTCCAACTCCAAAGACAGGAAATACCTCGTTGGTATTCTGAAATGCGGGATCATTAAGCTGGTTTAGAATAAGTCCGGAAGTATTGGCATCAAAAGTAGAAATACCACCTTTTACACCAAAGGAAAGTTTATTGGTTTCGTTTAATGGAAGTACATAAGCAAAATCGGCTGTTATGTTATTTTCCTTAACCCAGTCACCAATTTCATCATGAACAATGGTAATTCCAAGTTCTACTCGTTCGCTTACCGGAGTATGGGCGAAGAAATTGGCGGTGCTTGGAGCACCGTCAATTCCTACCCATTGAGATCTGTAAAGTCCACCCAAATTTAGCATACCGGGATTATCGGTAGCATAAGCCGGGTTTATAACACTCATGTTATACATATATTGAGTGTATAGTGGGTCTTGTTGGGCCATACCTTTAAAAGATAAAAGGATAATCCCTGTAAAGATTAAATATGTGATTATTGTGTTTTTCATTTCTTTCTAGTGTTTTTCCTTTGGTTATCTGCTTAAGTATAGTTTTCCTTGTTCCGAAGCTGTTGCTCCGTCATTGTAATTCAGGACATAGAAGTAAACTCCTACAGGCAGTACACCGTCTCCTAATGTTCCTGATTTATTTGAAATTCCATCCCAATCTGGTGTTGAAGCACTTCCTTTAAAGACCATATTACCCCATCTGTTGTAAATCTCTATGTTATAATTTGGGTAATTAATGGCTATGTCTGGAATTACAAACCTGTCATTGATGTTATCTCCATTAGGAGAAAAACCTTCAGGGATCCCGCAGAAATTAACTTCAACTCTAATGGCTAGTCTTTCTGAACTTTCACAGCCTAAAGTAGCTTCTGTTGCAGTTGCAAAATATTCAACTTCATTCTGAAGCGCAGTTGTAGAAGCTATAGCTGTTCCTCCCGTTAATGAGGAGTAAATTTGGATACCGGAACCGTTTATGTTGCTCAGTAAATCCTGAAGTGTTGGATTGTCACTTCTACAGAATTCGTTTCCATCTGTTTGAATTGTAGGCGCATCGGGATCGTTCATAGTTACTGTTACCATTGTCGATGGTGAACCACAAGTATTATCTCCTGTAGCAGCATAATAAACGTCTTCATTCATCAGCGAAGTTGTTGCCGGAGCAACAATTGTTAAATCCTCATCTTCAAACCATACAGTGTTATCTCCTGAGGCAACCAAATCGGCTACTGTGTTGTTATCAACTAAACAGAAAGATTGTTCTGCATCGGCTACCGGGGCTTCAGCAGGATCAACTACAGTTAAGGTGAAATCGGCGAAATCATTTCCATTAATACACATAGATAAATCTTCACTTACAGTATATGTAATAGTCATTGTTGTTCCCCCTAGAACTGAAAGGTTAACAGGGTTTACAACATTGCTTCCATTCGAAGTGAATTCTCCGAATTGGGAAACCCCATTAGCATCACTTACTAAGCTATAAAGGTCTAGAGGTGGTTCACTTGAACAATATGTTTGATTGGCAATAGTACCCGCATTGGCCGGAATTGGAGTTTCTATAAATTGAATTGTAATTTGAGAAGTCGCAGGATCACATACTTCATTGTCTGAAGTATAAGTATATACTCCGTCGGAATCTACTGCTGGATCAAAAATGGTTGTTCCACTTGCAAAAGCTGGGGTGAATGTGCCACCGGCATTAGCAGGGCCAAAATTTGGATCTGCTGTAATTCTAGGAATAACATCGAAGGCTTCTTCAGTTTCACAAGCAATAATCGTTGTATCCGAACCTGCGCTAGCTTCGTTAATAATTACAGGGCGTACTTTAGCTCTATTATCACAAGTACCACTTACGTTTCCTGCATAATAAACATGACGATCAAGCAACGGTTGATTACGAGGAGATGGATTGGTTTCAACTCTGGAATCATACCAAGTGGCTCCAGCTGGCTGAAGATCTCTAATTAAAGGTCTTCTTTTTCCATTTGGTGCGGAAGGATCATTGATAAGTCTACAGAATTCCTGAGTTTCAACAGCAACTACTGGACAACCCTCTTCTACTTTAAAAGAAACTGAAACAATCGCTGAATCACTACAATCTGAATTACTTACCGTATAAGTGTAATCTCCAGCAACTCCTGTTGCAGGATCAAAACTACCATCGGCATTTCCCGGTGAAAAAGTTCCACCTGTATCGGGTGTACCAGTTAAATAATCAACTAAATTTGTTGCTGGTTCATCTCTTCTAAAAACTATACTTCCGTTCTCTCCAGCATCCGGTGCTTGATTTACAGTTATCGTAAAGTCTTCAGTATCTGACCCTACAGTACAATCATCGGTATTTCCCATTACTGTATAGGTAAAAGAATAATTTCCTACTCCTATGGTACTTGGGTCGAAGTTTTCAACTGTATCACTATCACTATTCGTGAAAGCACCACCTGTTGTAGCATCGCTACTCAATAAAGTAGATAATGTAATTGCAGCATCATTAGTACAAACTGAGAAAACATCAATATTTCCGGCTTTCACAATAGTTGGTGCAATAACGGTAACCGTAATTATCGCAGAATCGGTACAACCCCCATTACTTACTGTATAAGTGGTTGTGAATACTCCTACTGGATTAGTGCTAAATTGTGCAATAAGCTCAGGAGTAGTAGAATCTGTAAATGTGCCACCGAGATCTCTATCTACCAACAATGAGTTGAATCTAGTAATTAATGAGGCCGAATTAGCCAATTCTGATTGACAAACAGTGTCATTAACATCACTTCCAGCGTTTGGAATTTCAACAAATTCCACTACAACTCTCGTAGTTTCACAACTAGCATCATCGCCATTTGCAGTAAAATAATCTTCACCATCTATCAACAACACTTGTGGATCTAGTAAATTTGTAAAAGCTGAATCTGCGAAGAAAGGAGTGCCATAAGGAGATGCCAAATCTTCCACTTTAGGTGTTGTAGAAGAATCATCTGAATCTACACAAAAAGATTGAGCACTTTCAATAGGAATCTCTCCTTCCAGTGTAACAGTTACTTCAAACCTATCTATGCTTTCACATGGTGGAAGTGCAGAATCCTCTCTATTCACAATTTGACTTGCATAATATGTTTCACCATTTATTAATGGAGTGCTATTGTTTAACATAGGGTTAGAAGTAGAGGTGCTATACCATCTAATTGCCTGAAAATCATCGGCTGCACCGGTGGCATCTAAGTCTGCAACTGTAGCTCCAGGGCAAAAGGTTTGCGAAGGGGCTGCTGTTGGAGCCTCGGCAAGAACAGGATC
>JBDNHN010000012.1:0-3492 GCA_041688725.1 Gillisia sp. | reverse complement strand
GTGGATTGCCTGGTCTCCTTTTGTAGGAATGTTTATTGCCCGTATTTCCAAAGGGCGTACCGTGCGTGAGTTTATTTTGGGAGTTTTATTAGTGCCTTCCATTGTAACTTTTTTCTGGATCTCAGCTTTTGGAAGCACAGCAATACATGAGGCGCTTCTTGGAGATGATACTATTGTAAATGCCGTGAATGAGAATGTTGCCACTGCCCTATTTGTGTTTTTGGAAGATTATCCCTTCGCATTTATTCTTAACATTATTGCCATAATTTTAATTGCAGGATTCTTTGTTACCTCTTCAGATTCCGGATCTTTGGTGGTAGATAATTTAACCTCAGGAGGAAAAATAGATGCTCCTGTAGGCCAAAGAATTTTTTGGGCCATTGCTGAAGGTGGTGTTGCTGCGGTTCTTTTAATAGGTGGCGGATTACAGGCACTCCAAACAGCCACTATAGTAACAGGATTGCCCTTTGCCGTGATTTTAATAATTATGTGCTTTTCACTTTACAAAGGTTTAAGCCAAGACCTGAAGGAACTAAAAGAGCGGGAATCCCAAAAAGAACTTGAAAATTACGAGGAAATAGTTTCTTCCATAGTCAAAAAACGAAATATTAATCAGTAACATTACATTAAATAATCCTAATAATGACTGAAATAAAAAACATCCTGGTCGCCTTAGACCTTTCAGATATTGATAGCACCTTAATTGAGTATGCATCATTTATTGCCGATACCCTTAAGGTTAAGAAAGTGTACTTTGTACATAACATTAAAAAATATGAGATCTCAGAATTATTTGAAGAACAGTTAAGGGATCTTAACCTTGACGAAATAATTGGGGATGAGTTAAATGAAAAGGTAGAAGAAAAATTTACTTCTTCAGCAGAATGGGAAGTACTCATTTCAGAAGATCCTTATTCTGAATCCCTCATCAATTATATTGTTGACAAATATGAGATTCAACTCGCTTTAATCGGAAATAAAAACAAGTCAAAAGGTACCGGAGTGATTAGCGGAAAATTACTGCGTCTGCTTAAATGCAATATTCTGTCCATCCCTAAAAATGCGAAACCGGTTATTAGCAATATTTGGGCGGGAACAGATTTTTCAAGTGCTTCCAAAAAGGTTTTTGAAGTGGCTGAAAATTTACAGAGAACCACAGCGGCTAAAGTAAAAGCGGTGCACGTATACAATGTGCCGGTTCAATTTTCTCCTTACATTCCAAAAGAACATCTCGATTTGAAGATAGAAAATCATTTAAAGGAAAAATATGAGAAATTCATAAAAAAGATTGGATTCAAAGGTGAATTAACTACAGAAATTATTCCGGGAAGAGATAGCGGGGTTGCCGCAAAACTGCGTGCCAAAGCTGAAAATTCCAAGGCAGACCTCATTATTGTTGGAGATAAAGGCAGAAATACCTTCTCTTCCTTACTTGTAGGAAGCGTTACCGAGGAGCTTTTTAATCACGATCTGGAAGTGCCTTTATGGATCGTAAAGTAACAAATTCAAACTTGACCCAAACCCTGACCAATTATTGAAATCAATAAGCGTTTGAGGTTGATTTCAGCGAGTTTTTCGTTTTTAAAAAATAAGTTGAGATCAACATGCAGATCCATTATCCCAAAAAAAATCAACCCAGGAGGTTTTTAAGGATCAGGAAAAATTGTTGTAAAACAGGCATAAATTTAAGTTAGTCTGTAAATAAAAATAGCCCACGATTAAAACCGTGGGTTTCAGGGGAATTCCCAAGATGCGCCAATTTGTGCCCATCGTTTTAGATATCACCCACTCTTTGCAACAACCCAATCAAAACAGCAGCGTAACCGAAGGAAGGCAAGATATTATTGAAACCATAGCCCGGGCCGGGATCGTTAATAATGTGGATGGATTGTTTATTGAAACTTATTTTGATCCCGCAAACGCAAAAGGTGATGGCGTAAATATGTTGGATCTTTCATATCTTAAAAATCTTCTCACCAATCTGGTTGCAATTAAAAAACAGTGAATAATTTATAGAAGAAACTTTATTTTACCCAATATCAACTCCTATTGGTATTAAAAATATACGGTTTTTTTTGAAATTATGTTTTTCTTAAAAGTGAGATTTTTCTTAAAACTGAAGCTCCACGAAAACCGGCAAATGGTCTGAAGGGTATTTTAGAGCTTTGGAATCACTTAGGACCGCGTATTTTAAAACTTCAAGATTGCCTTTACTGACGAAAATATAATCAATTCGACGGGTTACCGGTTCCAGGAAGTTATAGCCATTGAAGGTGCCCTCAGGGCCAAATACTACATTTTTACTAGCGCTCCTGCTATCATTCATTTTTTTGGAAAGTAATTGAATGGCTTTAGTTTCCGGTTCCAGGTTTAAGTCGCCTGTTAAAATTACAGGAATATTAGCGGTGTTTAATTTTCCGATTTTTGCCAGAATCAAATTTGCGCTTTCCTCACGGGCAATATCACCAATATGATCAAAATGTGTATTAAAAACCCAAAATTTTTGTTTTGAAGTTTTATATTCAAATAGGGCAAAAGTACATATACGGGGCAAAGCTGCATCCCAACCTACCGAAATTTTCTCAGGGGTTTCCGAAAGCCAAAAAGTATCCTCTTCCAACACTTTGAACTGACTTGCGTCATAAAACAATGCGCTGAATTCTCCCTTGTTTACACCATCTTCACGCCCAACTCCGACATACTTATAATTTGGTAAATTCTCTTTCAAATGTTCCAGTTGTTCCAGCAATGCTTCCTGCACTCCAAAGATATCCGGCTCGTAAAACCTTATTTGATTTGTGAGGTGGTTCTTCCTTTTCGACCAGCTATTTTCACCATCATTCTCATTGGCATATTTGATATTGTAGGTCATCACATCAAGGTTTTGTGCACCTACTCGCCCTGAAAAGATAAATACAAAACTTAGAATTGAAATTAATTTTATCATCACTTTATTAATCTAATTCTCCGTTTACAAAATCCTGTAAATATTTAAACCGTTCGGTTAATTTGCCATTTTCAGTCATTTTAGCCCTTTTAAGAATTCCGTTCTTGTCCCCGTCAAAGAATGCAGGAATTACGTGTTTCATGAACATCTCTCCAAAACCTTCGCTGGCATCTTTTGGCAGTTCGCAGGGAAGGTTGTCCACTGCCATTACAATAATCGCTTCTTTTTCACGAAAATCCACTTCGGTTCCGGTTTCAGGAGCGTATCCGTATAAAGGTTCTTCAATTGTAGAAGGCCGGATGGTACTGGCTATTGGCTCGTGGATATCACAGGAAATATCGGCTATCAATTTTATCTTAAATTCGGGGGAATTGGCTTGTTCCTGTGTGAAAAATACCGGGGCCCCGTCTCCGTAAAAATGTCCTGCGATAAACACATCACTCTGCTTCGCAAAGCGCATAAAATTTGATTCATATCTCTCCGGATGAATGTAAAACTCTCTATTTGAAGCAGTTTTCCCATCCTTTTTCCTGTTATAATCCAGC
>JBDNHN010000011.1:0-7663 GCA_041688725.1 Gillisia sp. | reverse complement strand
TATCGGCCTATAGAAAATAAAATACTCAATGAGATCGGTCCCTTTGTTGCCAATACGCACACGGAAACCTCAATTACGGGTTCAGTGATGACCTTGGCCTACCATAAGGCGAGAAACCTTATTAAACAGCACGTAAATGCCAGTATAGATGATGTTTTAATTACGGATGGAACTGGGATGACGGGAGTGATCAATAAGTTTCAGCGTATTTTGGGACTTAAAGTTTCAGAGAATCTAAAAGATTTCACCAATGTTCCGGAAAAATTAAGACCCATTGTATTTATTACACATATGGAGCATCATTCCAACCAAACTTCCTGGTTGGAAACTATAGCGAATGTTGAAATTATCCCTTGTCAGGAATCGGGTTTGATATGTTTTGAGAGTTTTGAAAAGTTGTTGATTCAATATAAAGACAGGTTAATAAAAATAGCCTCCGTAACCGCCTGTTCCAATGTAACCGGAATTAGGACCGATTATCATAAAATTGCAAAAATGATCCACTCTTACAGCGGTCTATGTTTTGTGGATTTTGCCTGTTCCGCGCCTTATGTAAAGATCGATATGCATCCGGAAAATCAGGAATCATATTTAGATGCTATTTTCTTTTCACCTCATAAATTTTTAGGAGGTCCGGGAACATCTGGAGTTTTAATTTTCAATAAGAAACTTTACAAAAATATGATCCCTGATAATCCTGGTGGCGGAACTGTAAATTATACAAACCCCTGGGGAGACCGTGATTATATTGATGATATTGAAACCCGGGAAGATGGCGGTACCCCGGGCTTTTTACAAACAATTAAAATAGCGCTGGCCATTGAGTTGAAGGAAAAAATGGGGGTTGAAAATATTCTGGCTCGGGAACATGAAATCAACGAACTGGTCTTTGAGAAATTAACGAAAATTCCAGGCCTGAAAATACTCGCCGAGCAGCATAAAGACAGATTGGGTGTTTTTTCATTTTATATAGAAAACGCTCATTTTAACTTAATCGTAAAACTGTTAAACGACCGGTTTGGGGTGCAAACTAGAGGTGGCTGTTCCTGTGCAGGAACTTATGGACATTTTTTACTGCACGTAGATCAGCTCACCTCAAAAAGCATTGAAGAGAAAATTAATGAGGGTTGTTTGATGGAAAGACCGGGTTGGATCCGTATGTCTATTCATCCAACTTTATTGAACAGTGAAATTTTGTACGTATGTGAAAGTATAAAGCAGGTTACTGAAAATTTTCAGGAATGGGGTAAGGATTACGAATACAACACCTCAAAAAATGAATTTATTCATAAAACCGCCAAGCCAATTGAAACAGAAATCGTAAATAATTGGTTTAAGTAATCTAAGAATTTAATCGCTGAGGTTGAGAAAACTGAAAGTAGGAATAAAAGGAAGTGCATCTTTGGATAGGTATTTGCTACTTAGCTCAAATCACCTTTCAAATAGAACTCTGGTTTAAAAGCTTTTTGTGCTGATATAAACCAATTGAAAACATTTAAAAAAATAATGAAAACTTCGGTTTACTCTTTATTGCTGCTCCTTTTTTTTGCCGGTTGTGAGAATAACGATCCAAACGACTGTATAAATCAGGCTTGCACAGAGGAATTTAGAACGATCACCGTAACCATAAAAGATTCTGAAAATAATCCTGTTGCCCTGGATAGTTTTAAAGTTACAAATCTTGAAAACGGAGACGATCTCAGCAGGGAACTTAATAATGCTGAATTTGAAGCAATGAGTGAAAATGGGGTTTATCCTTTATTTGGGGATGAATATGCCCGGGATTTTAGAAATAAAGAAGTTGAAATTAATTTTAAAGGATATATTGACGATCAGGAGCTTATAAATTCAGATTATAAAGTTGGAGCAGATTGTTGCCATATTATTCTCATTTCAGGAGATCCTGAAATTTCAATTTAATAACCTCCAGGGAAATTTTTGATTAAAATAAACTTCAGCTTTGCTGAACCGTGATTAATTGAAAGGTGTTATAACAAACCGTAGATTTGCAACTTTTAATTAGTAAATCAAATTAATAAAATAAAATAAACAGATGAAATATCATATAAAAATTAATAGCGTAAACGTCGTTGATGAAATTAAAGAGTATTGGACAAACAAGGATTATGTTCAATTATTGGAAAAATTTAATTATCCTGATGCCGAAGATCCCAATACCGAAAACTTAAGGGAATTGTTGTTTATGGCAATTTCCGATTTTGAACCGGGAGAAGCCGCTATTATTGTGCTGGATTACAAATTGAGCGATCATTTAGCTGCCGGTCAAATTGAACAGATCTCCAATGATATGCTCATTGATACTGTATGTGAAGAATATCCGGAGATGGAGCTGCAAAGTACCTTGTTTCACATCAATCAACTGCTTTTTAAAGCTTACAACGGTAAATTTCCAAGTGCGAGCGCTACCATAATAGATTGTTCCATTACCCCTTTGGATAAAAAAGCTGATGTTAAGCTAACCAAAGAAATGGTGTTGAGATTATTTAACAATGGCCTTTCAGACAGGAATATCATTAAACGCTTATTTGAAGAGCAGATGAATCAAAGGGCAGATTTTCCTGAAGCCGAAAATATTATCTGGGATTTAAAGACTTTAGATAATATTAATTTTAAAATCACTACTGCAGAAAACCTGTTAAAGAAGCAAGAAGTTGCGTTTACCGAATTTGATGGTTCTCTTGAGGATACAGTGGAGCACGGATAAAAAAATTCAAAGTTCAAAATTAGAACTGAGAAAAAAGAATAGAGAAAATAGAATAAAGAAAAATATTTGTGCATTCGTAGCTTTTACAATCTCAAATTCATATAGTTTGTGAAATAAAATTTTAAATGCCGCTGAACATTTCGGCGGCATTTTTTTTAATTATTTAGTCAATTCCTTTTCTGTTTATTTCCGAACAGATCACTTTCCCTTTTAAACCCATCGCCGTTTTATTTCACACATTGTTCATATTTAAATTGCTTGAAATTCAGTAACTTAAATGAATAATAGGAATTGGAATATATTCTTTCAAGATCCAAATAGAAATTTGAAAATAAAGAAATGGGAAGAATACATTTATTTGAATTTGAAGACCTGGATTGGTTTCCTGATTTCCTGAGAAATTATGGAACCGACTTTTTACAGTTTTTATCCAACCTTACAAATATGTTTCATCCTGTAATTCCCAACCTTCAAAAAATTTTGGAAAAAAGCGGAACAACTCAAATTATCGACCTGGGTTCCGGTGGGGGAGGCCCAATCCTGAAATTAAATAAAGTCCTGAAAAAACAAAATCCCAGACTTAAAATTTTACTCACAGATTATTTTCCAAATATTGATGCACTTGAAATTGCGAAAAAAAAGTCTGACAATATCCACTATATCAAAACTCCTGTTGATGCGCGGAATGTTCCCGGATACCTGAAAGGACTTAGAACCCTGTTCTTCACTTTTCATCACTTTGAGCCGGAGGATGCCAAAAAAATATTGCAGAATGCTGTAAATTCCAAAAATCCTATCGCGATATTTGAAGGGCAGGAAAGAACTTTTGCAAGTTTGCTGGCTATGTTTCTTTCACCTATTTCGGTTTTATTGACCACTTTATTTATAAAACCTTTCAAATTGAGACGGTTATTATTCACTTATCTAATTCCCCTGATTCCATTGTTTGTTTGGTGGGATGGGATAGTTTCCTCCCTAAGGACGTATTCTGTAGAGGAAATGAAAATGCTGATAAGCGAACTCGATAATAAAGATGATTTTGAATGGGAAGTTGGTAGGATTAGATCTGGCACGGGATTTATATTATACCTGCTTGGGGCAGAAAAAAAGATAGAACGGCCCATTCTGGCCGAACCCGAATTAATGCTGGTTTCAATGGAATATTAATATAGCTTTTCGGGCTATTCTGAATAAGACAGTATACCCGTCTTTGCAAGCAGTCAGATAATCATATGAAAAAGGTCTCTCAGCAATCCAAAAATATTTTATTCATTTTGAAGCTTATTTTTCAATTTTACATTGAATTTACTCATACAAACGCGATTTTTATAACAATCTGAATTTATTTTACCAGAAAAACCCCAACTTGTTAATTTATTCTTTTCCGAAAATATTAACGTTGTTAAAGATGATAGCGGCTACCTTTGCATAAATTTGAACAACTATTATTTTTGAATAAAGTCACATTTAGTTTTTCCGCATTTTTTCAGGAAATCTCCCAATTTTTGAAAAGCACCGATTTTTCAAAAGGATTTATCCTAGCTATGGCAATTGTTATTCCGATAGTAATTGGGGTTTCTTTGGGGGTCTTTGAAATTGGACTTGCACTGGCATTGGGAGCTTTATTGAGTTCCCCAAGTGATATAAACGGTAGTTTCAGGCATAAAAAAAACGGGATTTTGTTTTCTGCTTTAATAGCTGTCCTGGCAAGCCTAATGGGCGGTTACCTGGCATTTGACACCTGGTTGTTGCTTCCTGTCTTAGGGATAACCATTTTCGGAATTTCTTATCTGTCGGTATATGGTTTCAGGGCCTCCCTGATCAGTTTTTCCGGATTATTCGCTATCGTTTTAAGTTTCGCGAATATCTCCAATGTTCTTGAGATTTATGAACGCGCTTTCTTTATTGGACTTGGCGGGCTTTGGTATTTAATGCTTACCATAATTAGGCAAAAGATAAATCCTAAGCAACAAACCGAACAATTTTTGTCGCTAAGTCTGGAACTTACAGGACAATATCTGGAAACCAGGGCCAAACTCTTGGATCAGAAAGAAAACCGGGAGGAATTGCTGTCGAAACTGTTGGAGATTCAGGTTGGTTTAAACGAAAAACACGAATTGTTAAGGGAGATCCTGATCTCTTCCAGGAAATCTTCGGGCAATTCCAATTACGAACGTAAACGACTGCTGATCTTTATCCAATTGGTGGATGTGCTGGAACTGGCGATGGCAAATCCTGTGAATTATGAAAAAATGGATCTGTATTTTCTAAAATATCAGGAACAGGTCGAAAAAATTCAACAACTTATTTTTGCCATGGCAAATCGGTTGAAACTTATTTCCGAGGCGATGCTAAACCAAAAAAGTTTTACTAAAAATGAATCCCTGGAAGCTTCCCTGAATGCTTTTAAAGAAAGTATGAAATCTTTTAAACTGGAAACGGAAACCCAAATAGACGAAGGCTTCCTGATGCTTCATAATTTATTTGATTATCAGGAAAGGCAGGTCCAGAAAATTCAAAAAATAGAACGCCTATTGGGCGATCCGGACATAGGCAAACTGAGTTTCATCAAAAAAGGCGAAGCCGCGCGATTTATAACAACTCAGGAATACGATCCAAAAATCCTGTTGGAGAATTTTAATTTGACATCACCCATTTTTAAACATTCCTTGCGAATAGCGCTTGTGGTAATGATAGGTTATTCTATTGGGGTGTATTTTTCCCTTCAAAATTCCTACTGGATCCTATTGACTATCGCAGTGATTATGCGCCCCAATTATGGTCTTACAAAAAACCGCTCCAAACAGCGGACTTTTGGAACTCTTATAGGTGCAGCCATTGCTGTAGGAATTGTTTTAATTACGCAAAATCTGGTGGTATATGGAATCCTGGCAATTATTTCGTTAATCCTGGCTTTTGCTATGTTGCAAAAAAATTATAAAACCTCCGCTATCTTTATTACCCTCAGCGTTGTTTTTATCTATTCACTTTTAAAACCGAATGTGTTGGATGTAATTCAGTTTCGGGTTCTAGACACGATTATTGGTGCGGGACTTGCCACTTTGGGAAACCTTTTATTATGGCCTTCCTGGGAATTTTTTGGTATTAAATCGGTTATTTCGGAGAGTATTAAGACGAATAAGGAATACCTTAATGAGATAGCCCGCTTTTATGAAAAAAAAGGAAAAGTATTTACATCATACAAACTGTCCAGAAAACATGCGTTTTTGGCTTCTGGAAACTTGAATTCGGCTTTTCAGAGAATGACACAGGAACCTAAATCGAAACAGAAAAATCTCGAGAAGGTTTATGAACTGGTTGTATTAAATCATACATTTTTGTCTTCCCTCGCTTCAATGGGCACATATATTCGAAACCATCCCACTACCAAGGCCTCTGTACATTTTAAAACCTTTGTAGAGAGTATAAATCAAAATCTTGAAAGGGCTATCGGATTATTGCATGATCAGGAATTAGAAGAACTATCGGAAGATTCAAAACAATTGGAAGCTCAAAAATTTTTCGATCAAAAACACCGTAATCTAACCCGGGTTTCAGAAAATTTTGATCCTTCCGAAAAATCAAATTCCAAAACTGCAGAAGAACTCCAGGAGGTGCAATTAATTATTGAACAGTTAAAATGGCTCATGGATATTTCAAACAAGCTTCAAAAAATTATTGCCGAAACCAAGTTTCAATAGCCATTTTAAATGAGTAAGAAAGACTTAAAAAAATATCTGAGATCACTTGAAAAAGATCAGCTGGAGGAACAAATTCTCGAGCTTTATGACAAATTTGACAAGGTTCGGACATTTTACAATTTCGTCTTTAATCCGAAGGAAGATAAATTGATAGGGGAAGCTAAATTCAAGATTTCCAAAGAGTATTTCCCTCAAAAGAATCGAAAGGCAAAAGCCAGGCGCTCTGTTGCACAAAACCAGATCAGGCATTTTTTAAAGTTGGGAGTGGATCCTAATTTAATTGCCGATGTGATGCTCTTCAACATTGAGATCGCACAAACCTTTTCTTCGGAAAAACATAATATCACGGAAGCCTTCAGCAAAAGCATATTCAGGTCCTTTGAACAGGCGGTAAATTACATTCTTCAAAATGAACTTACCTCAGAATTTATCAACCGCATTCATAAAATTAAGGATGAAGCGGAAGTGCAAAAGTGGCCGAACCTATACCAGTTTGAAAAATTGACAGACCAGTTCGATTAAAACCAGATTTGACAGTTCAAATCTCTATATTTGAGGTAATGAAATTCAATTTTCTTTTACTCATTTTTCTTTGTTCCAATTCTGTTTTTTCTCAGTTGGGATTTTGCCCGGGAAGTAAAGGGGATGCCATTTTTCATGAAGATTTTAGTTCGGGTTCTTTACCTGCAGGAACCACAAATTACGCGTATGTCACCGGTGATCCCAATGATGGGCAATACACAATTTCTAACCAGATTTCACTGGGATTTGATTCCTGGCATTCTTTTTTGCCAAAAACAACTGTTTCTAATGGAAGGGCGTTGATTGTAAATGCCAGTTATACATCCGGACAATTTTACCTGACCCAAATCACAGGGCTTTGTGAGAATACCACCTACGAATTTTCAGCATTTTTGATGAATGTTTATGATCCTACAAGTTTGGCCTGTAAAAATATTGAAATCCCCATAAATGTGAGATTTCAAATTTGGGATGAAACCGATTCAGATTTGCTGAAAGAGGGAAATACCGGGGATATTTCCTCTACCAATAGCCCTGTATATAAACAATATGCGATGACATTCCGGACAGTGCCAGGACAGAAATCTGTTATTTTGAAAATGTTTAATAATGGGGTTGGCGGTTGCGGAAATGACCTCGCCATTGACGATATTATTTTCAGGTCCTGCGGCGATTTAACCAAAATCACCCAAGGAAACAGCGAACCCGAATTTGT
>JBDNHN010000612.1:0-5747 GCA_041688725.1 Gillisia sp. | reverse complement strand
ATTTTATCAATTTCATCAATTTCTGCCCAATATAGATAATCTTCTCCCAATAATCTTTTAGATTCACTATGCTCTGGACCTAATAATAATATAGGCTTATCTGCACTTACACAATGTGGAAACTTTCCCGGAAGAAATGGACTTATCTCCGATTTTGCCTCTAAAATAACATTTACAGTACTCAAATTTTGTATTGCCTGAACTTCTTTGAACGGAACATTGTGTTCACTCACATATAACTGTGGAATTTTAGTCGTGTATTCAGAAAGTATTTGTGAATAATGATTTTTCCCTCCAAGAAATAAAAGTTGACTCTCCGTTTTGGCTTTGGGGTTTAATTTTAAAAATTTTATGAATCCCTGAATTAATCCTTCAGGATTACGACCCCAAAGTAAATTCCCAGCATGTAGAATATTGAATATTTTAGGATTAAAAAATTCAGGTTTTCTTGTTTCGATAACCTCTTTAAAATCAATTTGATGAGGGATTACAAGCCCCTTCTCTTGATATCCATTAAAATAATTTCCCATCCATTCCATTAACAGCTTACTTGGAAAAGCACTGAAAGCAGTTTTTTGAGATATTTCCTTCATAAATCGCTCTTTTTGTAAATGACCGGGTTCTTCCCAATTATAAGGCGGTGGATACAAATGCATGGGATAGGGATCATGAATATAAGCTATCCATTTTTTATGCAATTCAGGCATCTTCAATAATGCATGGTGTGGCCGGAAACTTCCACCTTTACTAAGAGTCAATACCAAATCTGGGTTAAAACCTTCAATTTTTCGCAACGCAGCAATTATGCTATTTCGGTCGTTAAAAAGGGTGAAAGAAAAACCAAACACTTTTTCCAAGGGTCTACTTAGTGATATTTTAAAAAAATATCGAATATATCTCTCCAATCGACTCAGCAAAAAAAGTGCGTTCCATCTCTTTTCCTTAATGGCAAAGCAGGGAATTCCAGCCAATTGAATTTCTTTTCTAGTATAGTGATATACTCTTACATCAAACCCATTTTTCTTTAAATTTTTAATCAAAGCTACACGCCCTTTAGTGCCGCTACTATCTTCAACATCTATGGATTCGGCAACGACTAAAATTTTCTTTTGGGCTGGTAAATTCAAGAGATTTATTGGTTTGTTGTAAAACTATAAATTTAATTTAAACGAAGCACAAAATAACTATTAATACACGAATTAATTAAACCTTTCATTCAAATTAGCTTGGAAATACAATTACTAAAATATAAGCAAATTGGTTAAACCCAAATAATATAATTTCCATTAGATTTGTTCTGTTAGAATGTAAATTATGAAAATTGACTTAATAGCAGGTGCCAGACCAAACTTTGTAAAAATGGCATCACTTATTCATGCAATTCAACAATCATCAGTAAAAATTGATTTTCGGTTAATTCATACAGGGCAACATTATGATGAAGCCTTGAGTGGAGGTTTTTTTAAACAGTTGGAGTTGCCCAATCCTGACATCAATCTTGGAGTAGGTAGTGGCAGCCAGGCCAACCAAACTGCAGCAATAATGATAGCCTACGAAAAAGTACTACAAGAAAGCAAACCCGATATTTGTTTAGTTGTAGGAGATGTCACTTCCAGTATGGCTTGTGCTGTAACAGCTAAAAAAATGCAGATTAAAGTAGCTCACGTAGAAGCCGGCCTGCGCTCAAAAGACTGGACTATGCCGGAAGAGATCAACAGGGTTATAATAGATAGTATTTCAGACTATTTTTTTACTACTACCCAAGAAGCTTCTCTACTTTTAATTCAAAATGGAAAATTTGAAAATCAGGTTTTTTTAGTAGGTAACACAATGATCGACACCTTATTAAGATTCAGGCCTTATTTTAAACAACCTAAAATATGGACGGAATTGGATCTGCGCGAAAAGAATTACATTGTTCTAACCTTACATCGTCCCGGGAATGTAGACCAAGTTAATCAACTGAAAAGTTTACTTGAAGAAATAAGTAAGAATTCAAAAGGACTTCCAATTATTTTTCCAGTTCATCCAAGAACTGCAGAAGTGCTTAAGAAATTTGATCTTAAAACCATTAACCTTTTTCTAATTGAGCCACTTGGCTATTTGGAATTTAATTACTTGGTTGAAAGAGCTATAGTTGTTATTACAGACTCCGGTGGAATAACCGAAGAAACTACAGTGATGGGAGTTCCCTGTATGACACTTAGAAACAATACTGAAAGACCTGAAACAATTACTTTGGGAACCAATGAGTTATTAGGAACAAATCCTGCAACGATCGAACCTGCAATGGAAAAATTATTTAAAGACCTTTGGAAAAAAGGGGGAATTCCAGAATACTGGGATGGAGAAGCCGCAAAAAGAATAATTAACTTACTATTGAATTTGTAATAAAAACACCTTTATAGATTTGCAGTGATTCTTAAAAATATTTTCTCACTTGTAATAAATCCCTTTCAAAATTGCCTTTACTCTATAGAATTCCTATAGAATGAAACCTATTTTTTAGGTTTCGGTGAGATCTCACACAAAGAAATATTTTCAAGATGCTTTTAATTTTAATTTAAGATTAAAAATAGGCCGTAAGGCAGGATAGGCATAAAAACCAATTTTATATTTTAATGTATTCAAAAAATTTAAATTACTCTTTTCAACAAGATATTTAACAATAGGATATGAATTGAAGAAAAGTCCTTTTCTATAAAAAAACTTAAACAACTGCCTGTCCATAATATCCTCTTTAATAGCGAGATCAATGACACTAAAATTCGCCAAAATAACAGAATTCTGTATTTTCTTGTTTCCGGATTTATATTTGTGTGTTGCAGAACCCGGATGTTTGCGGGCAAATAGTAATGTTTTGTCTATAGAGACACCTTTAAGTCCCATTGACAATAAACGGGAATAGAATTCCCAATCATCGGCATAAAGAATATCTCCTCGAAAATGTTCCCTGCCTAAGGATGCCTTTCTCCATATTACCTGACAAGAGTTAAAAGGCAATTCACCAATTATTAATTGTTTTAGATTTTTTTTGGACACAGTTTTTGTTTTGAAGTTTTCGATTTTATCAAATTCTAATTTCTCAAAATCATAGAAAACAGTTCTTTCAAATCTGCAAAAATCCTGTTCTGTATGTCTTAACTCAGTAATACAATTTTCCAACAGATGTGGATGGGCAATATCGTCATCATCAAAAAACCATATATATTCTCCTTGTGCTTTTGTAAGTCCAAAATTTCGGGAGCCTGGACAACCTTTAGGATACTCTTTTGGCCGTTTTAAGAATTTGAACCTTGAATCCCGTATGTAAGTTTTCAAAACCTCCCTTGTATTATCTTTCCCTCCATCATCAACAATTATGACTTCATAGTTAAAATAGGTCTGATTGAGGATGGAATCAATAGTCACACCTATAAAATCAGCTCTGTTATATGTTGCTATGATGATACTTACTTTGGGAATTTTTTTAGCCATTTCTTTATTTTATCATAGATTTAATAAATCTTAACGGTCTTAAAATAGCATAACCCAATCTAAATTCTATTCGTTTTGTGTTCTTTATTTTTTCTCTTTCTTCTGTTTTTAGCTTATCCAATAAATGTTTTGTAAATAACTCAAAATTTTCTTTGTATAAAGAGGCATGTTTCAGGTAAATATATTCCATCAATTCATATTTGTTTTCATTTGCTAATGTCGTTCTTGATTTTACTTTTTTTCTATAGTGAAATAACACATCAGGAATAACATGCGTTCTACCTCCATTTCTGTGTAGCCTGATATAAAATTCCCAATCTTCAAATCCATTAACCATCATTTCATCATATCCTCCAACTTCTTTCCAGTTCTTTTTAAAAAAAATGGTTCCTAAGGAAGAATTTGCTAGTAGGAAATTCTTAAGCTTTCCTCCTCGAGGTTTAAAAATTTGATAAAAATTATCATTCTGAAACCACCGTGCATAACAGCTAACCATTTTAGTGTTTGAATCTTTTTGAAAAATTTCTATTGCTTTTTCACAAAATTCAGGTTCAAAATAATCGTCGCTATCCAAGACCAAAATATATTCACCGGAAGCTACTGCAATTGCAATATTTCTTGCAGCACTTGTCCCTTTATTTTCTTGAGTAATTAATTTTGTTATTTTAGGTTCTAATTTTTTTAATACGGCTTTAGTTGCATCATTTGAACCGTCATCCACCGCAATTACTTCTTTATATGGATAAGTCTGATTCAATGCCGAAAGCACTGATTGCTCAATATACTGTGCATCATTGTAGCAGGGAATTATTATTGATATAAGTGGTTTATAATGTGATTTATGTTCTTGCATATTTCATAATATTATAACCTTTATTAAAATATCTGGCAAAAACTAATGCTATAATAAAAGCTATACCTTTTTTATAAGAATAATAATTACAAATTAACCTAAAAGCCGCATTTTTATATGGCACTGAATTACTTTTATTTGCTAACTTAAATGAATATCGCATATACCCCGATAAAAACCAGCGAATTAATTCTATATTATTATAAACAACCAAATCTTGCGCTGTTTGGTATTTTATAGTTGCAATAACTGTAAAATAATTATTTTCGTTTTCTTTGTTTTTAACTGAAACAGACCCTTCATGCACCCTCCTGTGCGTTAATACCTCATCAATAAAAATTCCATTGTAAGGTTGTTGTAATAGTTTTATAAAAAAATTATATTCATCTCCATCAATAATATTTTCGTTAAACTTTATGTTTTTTACAAATTCAAGTGTTCCTAAAAAATCATCAGTTATCCAACCCATCCTGTTTAATGCCACATTTTCAGCCGTGAAAATTACTTGATCCTTATCAAATTCATAAGGCTTTCCTAAAAATTCTTTAGTATCATGATCAAAATTTAAAGATTCCGAAACTACAAAATCTAAATTATTTTCAATTAGAGTTTCATAGGCAACCTCTAAATGGTTTGGAAGCATAATATCATCGCTATCAAACCATTTTATATAGGAACCAGTCGATTGTAAAAACCCGTAATTTCGACATGCATTTGCTCCTCTTTTTAATGTTGATGGTCTGACAAAAGATTTGAAACGATCATCTGTTTTTTCATATTCCCCCAACACCTTTAATGAATCGTCTGTACTGCAATCATCAATAAGAATACATTCCCAATCTTTAAAAGTTTGGTCAATGATACTATTTAAAGTTTCTGGTAATAATTCTTCCCTGTTGTAAACTGGAATTATGATTGAAATTTTTGGCTGACTATTCATTGATCCTTAAATGTATAAATACTCGGCGGGTAAATTTTATGCCTTGAATAAAATAAAATATTTTCAAAAACGATGAAAAAACTAAAAGCCAAAAATAAAAATTAACCCTTTTATTTTTATAGATTAATTGTTCATAATGCAATAAAAAATGCCTTTGTTGATACCGTTTAAATTTATTTAAATGTTTAGAAACTATAAATTTAAAAAACTGAAGTCTTACAACTTCCTTCTCATTGCTTTTATAATCAACTCTTGAAATATTTTCATCACTCAGTCTAAAACTTACAAATGCGTTATTAATAGAATAAATATTTTTGAATTCTGAAAACTCCAACCATGCCCTATCATCTGTAAACCAAGCTAAGTTATAGTCATAAAAACCATACTTTTTATATTGACTCCTCATGAAAATATATTCAGATAAAGAACTGCGCGTTTTATTAGTAATACGTCTATAAAAAAAATCTGTTGCTTTTT
>JBDNHN010000611.1:0-1816 GCA_041688725.1 Gillisia sp. | reverse complement strand
TGATGTAAAATATTGAAAATCTTCACCAACTGTTTGGTTACCATCTGACAGTAAAACAATGGCTGTTTGATTGGACGAATTTAATTTTTCCAGACTATTCAATACTTTGGAAATATTGGTTTGCTGCTTGTTAAATGCCAGAGAATCCAAATCAATCCGGGTTAATTCCTTACCAAACCCGTAAGTTTGGATAGAAAATCGATCCTGAAGTTTCGGGTGGTTGATTAAATAATCGGCAAATAATCTAACACTATCTCCTTTTTCCAAATAATCTATAGAACCCGATTGATCTATAGCCATCAGCAATTGTGGCTTTACAACCTCAAATTGCTGTTGTTTAATTTTTGGGTTGATCAGTAAAAGCAATAAAACAAATATGCTCACAAACCTTAATGCCGCTAAAAAATAAATACTTCCGGTTCGTTTTTTGGTTCCAACGAAATATTTAAAAATAACAAATCCCAACGCGACAAGGGCGGCGAGGCTTATTAATAAGACAGTTGTTAAGGACATTTTCTAAATGTACGAAATTTGAATTATGAAGCTAGAAGTTAAAAAAAAGAAACAAGAGAAAAGAACAAAGACTAAATATAGCAGAAAACCATAAAATCTATGAATTTTTTATCTTTTCACTTTTCAACTTCCAACTTCGTATTTCTAACTTAGTTTAAGTAAGCATTCCGCCATTTATGTGCAAAACCTGTCCGGTGATATAGCCACTTAGATCACTTCCAAGAAAAACACAGGCATTTGCGATATCTTCCGGGGTACCTCCACGTTTTAATGGAATGGAATCCCTCCAGCCCTGAACGGTTTTTTCATCCAGTTTTCCGGTCATTTCGGTTTCTATAAAACCTGGGGCGATCACATTGGTACGGATATTTCTGGATCCAAGTTCCAAAGCCATAGATTTTGAAAATCCGATTATTCCGGCTTTCGAGGCGGCATAATTTGCCTGGCCGGCATTTCCTTTTACCCCCACTACAGAACTCATATTGATAATGCTTCCGCTGCGTTGTTTCAACATAATTCGCTGAATGGCTTTGGTCATATTAAAAACCGATTTTAAATTCACCTCAATTACCTTATCAAAATCTTCTTCGGTCATTCGCATCAAAAGATTATCCTTGGTAATCCCGGCATTATTGATTAAAATATCGATTTTACCAAAATCCTCTGCCACATTTTTAACCAATTCCTGAGCTTCCTCAAAACTTGCCGCATTGGACTGATATCCTTTGGCTTTCACTCCAAGACTGCTAAGCTCTTTCTCAAGCTCATTTGCAGCATTTACAGATGAGGAATAGGTAAAAGCAACATTGGCTCCGTGTTTGGCGAAAACCTGTGCAATTCCTTTTCCTATTCCACGGCTTCCACCGGTTATAATCGCATTTTTTCCTTCTAATAATTTCATGTTTGCTATTTCTTAAATTACAGTGATAAATAGTTTTAAAAATGAATGACTTAATATGCTAAAATATAAATTTTAAAATTAGCCATAAAAACCAGTTTCCTTGAAATATAATCCAGGTTTTGGATTTAGGATGATCTGTTTTCAAATATAATAAAAGTCAACAAGCCGTAAAATAAAAAATCCTCCTGAAATTACCCGAAAACAGGTATCCAGGAGGATTTATCAATTTTTATTTCAGTTTGTTTAAACCTTTAAAACACCGGCTAAAACTTCGGCAACTTTTTTACCTATTTCGGCAGGAGAATCTACTACGTAAATACCATTTTCCTTTAGGATAGCTTTTTTAGCCTGAGCGGTATCTTCGCTTCCACCTACAATTGCGCCCGCGTGACCCATAGTACG
>JBDNHN010000138.1:0-7844 GCA_041688725.1 Gillisia sp. | reverse complement strand
TTGACTTACAGGCTTTCTTAATTTAAGATGTTTTTGACTAGTAAGCCATTGTTACAATTTTCTCTACATCTGAAGGTTTTAAACTTTTATGTTCCCCCAAACCTAACCAGCCGCGTTCGGTAAAACGTTTTGAGATCAGTTCAGCGGTTCCGGAATAGTCTTTAGTATATTCAGATAATTTAGTGTCTATTCCCAACTCATTAAAAAAGCTTTCTGTTTTTTCAATGGCAGCAAGAGCTTTCTCATCTGTCGATCCTTCATTGATATTCCACACTCGTTCGGCATATTGGGCCAGTTTTTCCTTTTTTACTTCAAAATTATATTTGTAATGGCTTGGCACAATTACAGCTAATGTTCTCGCGTGGTCAATTCCAAACAATGCTGTTAATTCGTGTCCTATTGCGTGAACAGCCCAATCTGTCGGCACTCCTTTTTGGATCAATCCGTTTAAGGCCATTGTACAACTCCACATAAAATTTGAAGCCGGGATATAATCGGATGGGTCTTTTAGAACTTTCGGCCTGATCTCAATTAAGGTTTGCATGATACTTTCCGCAAAACGATCCTGCAGGAATGCTCCGGCAGGATAGGTCATATACTGCTCCAAAACATGGGTGAAAGCATCGGTAATCCCATTGGCCAATTGACGCTGCGGAATGGATTGGATCACTTGCGGGTCCAGAATTGAAAACAGGGGAAATAAACCCGGTCCACCCATGGGTAATTTCTCTTTTGTTTCCCTGCGTGTGATTATAGCGCCAGAATTCATCTCAGAACCCGTTGCCGGCAAGGTTAAAACGGTTCCAAAAGGCATTCCTATTTTGGTTGGTTTTCCTTCTGTGAGCAATTCCCAGGGGGAATCGCCTTCATATAAGGCGGCAGCAGACAAAAATTTAGTTCCGTCAATTACAGAACCTCCGCCAACGGCCAATAAGAACGTGATGTTCTCTTCTTTTATCAGCTTTAATGCATCCATTAAAACTGCATATTCCGGATTGGGGGGGATACCGCCAAATTCCAATACTTCAAAATTTGTCAATGCTGTTTTTACCTGATCATAGATCCCGTTCTTTTTGATACTTCCACCACCATAAAGCATCAATACTTTGGCATTTTCAGGAATTTCTTCGGTTAGTTTTGCTATCTGATCTTTCCCAAATAGGATTTTTGTCGGATTTTTAAATTCAAAATTGTTCATATTTATTTATTTTATAATATTATAATTTCATTGCTCTTTAAATTAAAAACAATGACCTCAGTTTTCATCGTAATTAAAAATTATTCTATAAGAGTTACCAGATCCTCTTTGCTTTTTCTGACTTTTGTAAGGTTCACTAACCAGTCTTTTTCTGCATCGCGGTAACCTAATGGAAGCATAACACAACTTCTGAGTCCTTTTCCTCTTAAGTTTAAGATTTCATCCAACGCATCAGCATCAAAACCTTCCAGCGGAGTGCTGTCAACACCTTCAAAAGCAGCGGCAGCTATAGATTGGGAAAAAGCAATATAGGCTTGCTTTGCCGCATGATTAAAGTTTTCCTCAGCATCTTTTTGCGGATAGCTGTTCAATAACATTTGTCGGTAATTTTCCCATCCTTCATTCTTTGTGCCGCGAATGCTGTTGGTAAGGTCAAACATTTTGTTTATCCTATCGGCAGTATAAGTGTCCCAGGCTGCAAATACCAACAAATGTGAACAATCTGTAATTACCGATTGGTTCCAGGCAATAGGCCTGATCTTCTCCTTTATTTCAGGATTGGTGATTACGAATATTTCAAAAGGCTGCAAGCCGCTGGAGGTGGGGGCGAGTGATGCCGCTTCAATAATTGTATCTATCTTATCTTGCGCCACTTTTTTGCCATTCATGGCTTTTGAGGCGTATCTCCAATTTAATTTTTCTATTAATTCCATTAGTGTTTGTTTTTTAGGTATTTATTTTATTTAGCAAATAGAAGTCTACATTTTTATACTGTTCCAGGCCGCCAGATAGGCATCTTCCATATGTGCCGGGTTTAACTTAAATATATCCCGTTGTTGCATGGTCATTAAGAAGGTTAGCGGATAAATTGAATATGCATATAATAAATACGGGGAAATTGGTTTGATAATCCCTTCCTTTTGTCCGCGTTCCCATAAGTAGAGTAGGGGCTGAAGGTGTTTTAAACCCTCCTGTCTGCTGGCTTCATCAATCATGGGAGTGTTGTCACACTGAGATAAAAACATGGCCTGCTCAACTTCATTCAATTTAAATTCTGCAATGCGTTTCCAAACAATTTCAAATCCTTTTTCTACAGGAAGTGATTCATCGTAATCCTTGAAAGCAAACGCGGTATATGCCGCTTTAACTTCAATATAGACCTGGTTGACCAAATCCTGTTTGTTTTCAAAATACAGGTAGATCGTAGCGGGTGAAACATTGGCCATTTTGGCTATTTTGGACATTGGGGTCGCGTGAAAACCGCTGTTATTGACTAAATTAATGGTAGCCTTCACAAGTGCGTTTCGTTTGATCTGGCTTTTGGAAATTGTTGTCATATTTGCTATTTCTGATGCAAAGATATAAAAAAGAATGAACGTTCATTTTTTAAGCAAAGGTTTAGGATTTATTTAACCTTTGGAATTTAAGTGATCTCGAAGTTAATAAAGATGAGAAAACGATATCGGTTGAATGGTGTGGTAGAAATACAAGTATTTTGTAGGGAATGAAATAATAATGCTATTCATTCTTAATAAAATCTAATTCAAGGACGTTAAAATTATTCGCTGCTTTAACCAAGAGGGTAGAGCCGATGGTTTCAAATAAATCATTAGTTTTAAGAATAAATGCGGCTTGCTGTTCAATCTTGTAATTAGGAATCCCAATCAATGTTAAATCTGTAGTTCCGGAGTACTGTTTAATTAAATTATAAAATGGCTCCTGTTCCACAGCATTATCAATAATTTTTATTTCAATAATTACTCTTAAATTTTCAACCAGTTCAGAAATTTTTGAATATATAACAGCATTATCAACATTGTTATTATTCACGAACAAAACCCTGATTTTTGTGTTTTGCCATCTGGGAGACGCAATGATAAATCGGGCAATATTCAGCATCATTTCGGCATTCTTACTGTCGGTTTCTCTCCACCATAAATCGACAGTTTTATAGTTTCCGAATTTTGTTTTTTTATCAAAATCCAGATACAGTAAATTATAATCTAAGTGTAATAAGGTCTCTGTCATTTGAGAATATTCCTCAGAATTTTCCAAGCCTTTTGGCCAACCCATCATAATAGTATTAGGTTCAACACCCGAAAACCCAAAAGTGGTGGCTATATTTGTTATGCCTTTATAGATATTATTAACTTTTATTTGCCGTGCGAAAATACCGAGTTCACTAAAAGTATCATCCCTCACTATTTGTTCAGTTTTTTTAAAGGGTTTATCATTTTCTTTACCCAAAATTAGTTTGAAATTAGTAACTATCCCTGTACGCCCGGATATGGTTTTACACAGCTCCAGTAAGTAAGTTTGATGTTCGCTTTGACCGCTAAACAAAATAATATTTGGATTCCAATTAGAATTTTCATCCACTTTGGCATCTATCCTTTTTAAACCTTTATTTACAACATTTTCCCAAACACTTCGCCAAACATCATTAGATTGCAACTTCACTTCTTTTCGTTGTAATGCAAAATACAAGGCCGCAACAATAGCAAAGGCACCAATCATAGCGAACATATCCAGTTTAAACATAACCGTAAAACAGGCTATAAATCCAAGCAAACCAATCCAGCGTTTAATTTTGAATGTGGGTTGAAAATCTGGATTTGCCCAACTTTCCAGGAAATAAGAAATATTAATAAAGCCATAGGCGGTGAGATAAAACATGGAAACCACACGCGCAATAACATCTAATTCTCCTATTAAAATACCGGCTTCAGCAATAATAAAAACCATAAACAAAGCATATACTGGTTCATTATTACCACCTTTTCCTTTACCGAATATTTTTGGTGTTACTTTATCAATAGACATAGCTTGCAAAATTCTGGGTCCTCCCAAAATTCCTCCTAAAGCCGAAGATAAAGTAGCTCCCCAAATTCCAGCTACAACTACAGGAGAAAATAGGGCCATTTTCATTAAAAAATTATAATCTGTTTTTAATATTTCGGAGTCAACATAAAATGCGATAAAAACAGCAAGTCCAAGATAAACTATCAGGCCTACACCAATAGCCGATAAAGTACCTATAGGAATTGATTTTTTTGGGTTTTCTAAATCCCCACTCATGGCAATACCGGCAGTAAAACCGGTAACAGCCGGAAAAAATACTGCAAACACAATTTCTAAAGGAACCGAGCCTTCAGTAGAAAACAGACTTACCGTTTCTGGCGCATATTCAGTAGTTCCAAAAAAAATAGAAATTAACGAAATGACAATTGCTGCAAGAATAAAAAATTGAGCTTTAAGTGCAATAGACGTACTTATTAAAGCTAACACTGTAAGTGAGATAAGTGCAAGGGTACCTGTTAATCTAATATCATTAATTGAAACACCAAGATCAAAAAAAACATTAAAACTTTCAGCAAACCCAACCAAATATAAGGCAATCGAAAAAGCCGTTCCAACATATAATGCGATGCCAATTGAGCCTCCAATAGGGACTCCCATACTTCGTGATAACACGTAATAAATACCTCCGGCACCAATTTTTTTATCAGTTGCCACTGATGAAACACTTAAACCTGTTGTAACTGCAATAACGTGTGCGATAATTATAATTATGATAGCACCAAATAAGCCTGCATTACCAACAACCCAACCTAAACGCATGTACATTATCACCCCTAAAATGGTTAACAGCGATGGTGTAAAGACCCCTTCAAATGCTTTATATTTCCTGTTTTCGGCCATAATTTGGGTCTTTTTTTCAATGAATGCTCACAAAAGACAAAGTGAATATAAGAAATCTTTGCATTGTATTTATATTCCTTTGAAGGATATGCTTAATTTGGAATTATTGTATCAAAACTTAAATTACTAAAATGTTATTTTCAGAATCACATAGAATTTTTTTCCGGATGATTTTGCAGGATAACCTGAGGAAATAGAATGCGTTATTTACACAAATTCATTTAGATTTTGATAATTCACCCTAAATAGCTATAAAAACGATGAACTATAATTTGCACTATAATGTTCTGCGATTTTTAACTTGAGTTTTGAGTAAAATCGAAGTTGAATTACTTCATTTTATTTTTCTTACTAAAAGTTTCTTTAAAATGGAATGAAACCCGTTAGGGTTCACGAACTCTTATTTCTCAAATAAGAAGAGGGGCGAGAAATACCCTTTGCCCAAAGCAGATAATATTTCTGAAGAAGTAGAAGAAGAAAATTTTTTCAAAAATATGCTTCCAACTTCTTTAATAGAACGTTTTGCTTCGGTTAATGAAATAGCGAATACTGTAGTGTATTATTCTAGTGAATTGGCTTCGGCAACTAACGGAGCTGCTATTAGGGTTGATGGCAGATTAATTCGTTCAATATTATAAAAGATAGAACCTACGTAAAAAACAATAGGGATTAGGATTTCAATTCTAATCCCTATTTTTGCATAAAAAAAATAATTTTGATTTTAAAATACATTCAGAAGCATTCAATTTTATCTATTTCTGTAGGTATAATTTTTAGTTGCACCTTATTTGTGTTCTTTGCTACAGAAGTTAGTTATAGCGCTATAGAAAAAGCATCGTTATGGGTGCGAAATTATTTCGGTTATTTTTATCTTTATTTGGGTTTAGGTTGTGTTTTGACTTTATTGGCTATAGCATTTTCTAGTTATGGAAACATTAAACTAGGAAAACCTACATCTAAACCAGAACATTCACTTTGGGCCTGGACCGCCATGTTATATAGTGCAGGTATGGGATCTGGTATTTTGTTGCGTGCAGTACAAGAGCCGGTTTTTATGCAACAAAATCCGCCTTACTCATCTAATTTACCAACAGATACTTTAGCGTTAGAGTTTACTTTTTATCAGTGGGGCTTAACAGCTTGGGCATTTTATGGACTTTTCGCAATGATAATTGGCTATGGCCTATACATTAGAAAAAAGAAAGTGAGAATTAGTGCAACTATAGAGGATCATATAAAAAGCAAGATTGTAAAAAAAGGAGTAGATATTTTAACAATTATAACTACTGTTTTTGGGTTAATTGCTGCAATTGGTTTAGGAACTACTCAAATTAATGGAGGTATTAATCATATAACAGATTCTAACTTTGGATTAATTACAACTATTTTGCTTTGTGTACTTATTTCTACAGTAGCCTGTTATTCAGCTTGGCAAGGTGTAAACAAGGGTATTAAAATATTTTCTAAATTAAATATCATAGTCACTTTTGCAATTTTAATATTTGTCTTTGTAACTAGTGACATGAGTGCTATTCTTGTCTCCTTTGCCACAGCAACTTTTTATTATGTAATAGATTTTATACCTATGAGTCTTGCCATAGGTTCCTATAATCCAGGAACAGAATTTTTAACCGGTTGGACATTCTATTATTGGGCTTTTTGGTTGTCCTGGGCGCCTTTTACAGGTATATTTATTGCTCGTATTTCTAAAGGGCGTACCATACGACAGCTTTTATTAGGTGTTTTAATTATTCCTTCTATTGGTACTTTTTTTTGGTTTTCTGTTTTTGGCACATCTGCATTTAATTTAATTGAAGAATGGGGTGTATATAACAACCAATTTGATAATGTCTTCTCCTCAATATTCGTTTTTTTTGAACAATATCCATATGCTACATTTTTAAACATAACTTCTGTTTTTTTATTAATTAGTTTTTTAATTACTTCTGTAGATTCAGCTGTATTTGTATTAAGTATGTTTACAGATAATGGTTCTAAAAACCCAAGTAAAACACATCGGGTAATATGGTCTGTTTTTATTTTATTGGCTACTATTGCTCTAGTGCTATTGGGTAATGTTAAAGTAGAAATTAATGTTTTAGAAGCCGTACAGCGTCTATTAATTATAACCTCACTACCATTTGCTTTTTTTATTATAATTATGCTTGGCTATTTTATTGTAGACATTAAAAAAATAAAAAAGAATTAATTTACAGCTAGCTTGTATTAATAAAGGATTAGATGTCTTTTTATTGTATAAATGGATGTTAGCAAGCATATTTTTCCCTTATTTTAAAACATTTTTAAGTTTTAAAAGCACAAATACCTTTAAAAATACATAAATCACCTTTTTTCTTACTCTAAAAAAGGCTGATAGTAGTTTTACATTTGTACAAAATAAGTAAAACAACTTTTTAAAAATATAAAAATGAGCACACCAAACATCTCAAAAGAAGATATTATAAATGCTTTTAACTTCAGACACCCAACTAAAGAATTTGATGCCACTAAAACCGTATCTGATGAGGATATGGATTTTATACTTAAAACAGCACATTTATCTCCAAGCACTTTTGGTTTTGAACCCTGGCATTTTATTGTCGTCCAGGATAAGGAATTACGAGAGTTGTTAAAGCCCGTAGCTTGAGGCGCACCTTTAAAATTGGATACTGCGAGTCACTTTGTATTGGGTTTAAGTATGAAAGCACCAATGGTAAAATGGGATTCCAATTACATTATGTCCATGATGAAAGACGTAAAACAACTACCGGCAGAGGTCATTGAGATGTTTTCTAAACTTTATAGAGAATTTCAAGAGCGTGATTTTGATTTGGACACTGATAAAAAATTATTCGATTGGGCTTCTAAACAAACCTATATAGCTTTGGGGAATATGATGACTGCTGCCGCATTAACTGGTATTGATAGCTGTCCTATTGAAGGA
>JBDNHN010000610.1:0-3386 GCA_041688725.1 Gillisia sp. | reverse complement strand
GATAGTCAGGAAGAAGCCGACAGGTTATTCAAGGGTATTTCTAAGGGAGGGAAGGTAACTATGCCAATGGATAAAACATTTTGGGGTTCTTATTTTGGTATGTTGGTTGACAAGTTCGGGTTTCAGTGGATGGTAAGTTTCGACCAAAACGAGAAAAAATAATCAACGCTAAGAAAGGGGCATATTGCAAGGCTGGGGCAAAAGGAGGGTGGTGTGCATTTTTTTGAACTTTTGTGCTTCTCGGTTTTTTGGGATTTCTATAAACTGTGAGTATAAGAAAATCTGCCTTTGCTGGACCCAAAATTTCGTGATGTCATTATTTGAAAACCTTTAACCTGAAATTAATAAATGTTTACAACCTCAAGAAAATAAACCGGGAAGCCAAAAACAGGACAGAGTAGGCAAAAAATAGGTGCGGAAACAGCACCTGAAATACTAAAATAATGAAAAAATTTATCGTACTGTACCATGCGCCTGCCGAATTAATGAAACAAACTGCAAACACAACTCCCGAAGAACAGGCAAAAGGGATATTCCATTTTGCAGGCAGAAAACATAGAAGATGCTAAAAAACTACTTATTGGACATCCTCATTTAAGTTGGAATGCCGCTTGTTCCATTGAAGTACACGAAACAATGCCATTACCCGGGATGTAAATAAAAAGGCACATATAATTGGCAAGGCAAAAAAGGAGCTAAAACTTTTCGATTGACCCAATGGTTTGTGTCAGACTTCAATGAGTTTAATATGATTTTAAAATTTGAAATTTATTCATATCTTCATTATTAACTTCTGAATTATGAACCTCTTAATAATAGGTGGGACAGGAAAAACAGGGCAGGAACTGGTTAAACAAGGACTTGCCCAGGGGCACGTTATAACAGCATTGATTCGTAACCCTAATAAATTGAAATATGACAATCCTAGGCTTAAAATAATTAAAGGAAATGTGCTTAATCCAAAAAGTGTAGAAACTGCACTACAGGGACAAGATGCAGTATTATCTGCACTAGGGCATAAACGATTCTTTATTAAAACAAATATCCTTTCCGAAGGAACAAGGAATATTATCAATGCCATGGAAAAGGCACGTAAACGTAGATTAATATGTATTACTTCCTTAGGGATAAATGATAGTAGGTTCAGGCTTGGTTTGTACTATAGCCTCTTTGTAATTCCTTTTATTCTATTCTTCTATTTTTTAGATAAATCCAAGCAGGAAAAACTAATCATGAATAGTAGATTGGATTGGACAATTGTTCGGCCCGGACAACTGACTAATGGGAAAAAGAGGTTAAAATATAAACACGGATTAAAAGTTGGAAGTTATATTTTGACTAAAATGATATCCCGGGCAGATGTTGCTCATTTTATGTTAAGCCAGCTTCAGGATAAAACTTATATTCGAAAGACTCCTGGGGTTGTTAATTAATAGAATTATTGCTGCACGGGATATAGTTAACAGGCTGGCAAGATTTATAAATTTTGTTTCGAAATAAATTAGTTCTATGATGAGATTAGCCAACTGAATTGATGTAATTTTACACTTTGAAGAAATTGATTGCTGGTTTTAATTGTCAGGCTTTGCCAATATTGGGATTTGCCAACTGAATAAAATTTCTATGAAAACTATAATATCTAATAAAACCAGTAGCACTGCAAAAGATTTTCCCATTGTATGCGTGGGCGGTTCGGCAGGAGGTCTTGACGCCTATATCCGTTTATTGAAGAATATGCCGCCAGATATGGGAATTGCCATCGTTATCGTAAATCACTTAAGAACCGTAGCCACCCAACTCCACGAGATCCTTCCACATCATACTAAGATGCCGGTTGAATTGATCACGGAAAAACTGGATATAAAACCCAACCACGTGTTTATTATTCCTGAAAAACGTGACTTGCATGTTCTTAATGATGAGTTTCGTCTAAAGCCTATTTCAAAACCCCATGGATGGCCTGATGTGATCACGGTTTTTTTGCGTTCCCTGACAGAGCACTGGGACGACAAACTCATCGCGGTAATCGTCTCCGGTTATGACGGAGATGGGGCAGAAGCGCTTTGCGAGATAAAAGAAGTAGGTGGAATTACCATCGCGCAGCTGCCAGACACAGCTTCACAAAAGGATATGCCTGAGAGCGCAATCGCAAGCGGGTGTATAGACCTAATTCTTTCACCCGAGGATATTGCCAAAGAAATCATTAGAATTGCAAAAGCGGAAAAAAATTTAGAAAAGTAAAACCCGGAATGCAAACAATTGTGAATTTTAAATAAAGTCCGGGATTTGCAACCAACTTTGCAGAAGTTTACGAGCTTAACAAATTAGCATTCAAGCAGGGCAATGAAGCAAAACGGGTGGATACAAACCGCCAGAGATATAAAAATCAGTTTTAAAAAAGTTGATCTCAAATTAGAAAAAGAATGATTAGAAGTCGATTTTGAATAGGTCACATTAAATTGTTGTTTGCAGCTCTTTTCTGAGAGTGATATATTTTGTTGTTAGATCCTTGATATCAGTAATTTAAAAGTAATTTAATTCAGAAAGCGTCAGCATAATATATTTAATAATTTAAACTTTATTGATGCTTAATTCCAATATATTTGTACTAGAGGACCTACCCTCTGTTTTTTTATTTTCCCCCAATCTATGAGCCCTACCGAATCAACATTCGATATAGAATTACAGCGCGTTAAAAGTTTAAGTGAGTTCGATTTAGAGTACGATAAACTGCAGCCGGAATTTGAGAAACTAACCAGGCTTGCCGCGAGTATTGCCGGCACAGATATTTCCCTGGTCAATTTAATAGACAGTTATACCCAATGGTCTATTTCCCATTTTGGGATGGCAATTATCCAGATGCCTAGGGAGAAATCCGTTTGCAATTATACCATTCAGCAGGAAGGTTATCTGGAAATTCCCAGGCTAGATCTGGACGATCGTTTTAAGGGAATGGATTTTGTCACCGGAGAAAACGGATTAAAGTATTATTTGGGTTTTCCACTCACCACAATTACCAGAGATAGAATTGGAGCATTATGTGTGTTAGACAAGGATGAAAAGCATCTTTCTGAAGAAAAAATAGATCAGCTAAAAATAATTGCTAAAGAGATTGTGGAACTACTTCAGCTAAAGAAAGAATTAAATAAAACCAGAAAGCAGGCAAATGATGCCATTCATACAAAGAACAAGATCGTTCATGATATTCGTGGTCCATTAAATGGGATAATCGGGTTGACTCAATTGGCATTGGATGAAGAATCAAACCCGGAGGAAACCCTGGAATTTATGCAAATGATTCAGGAAGCCGGAACCAATATGCGGGAACTTACCGAAGATATTTTAAATGAAGCGGAGAATTCCACTGAATTTAAAAACAACTATTT
>JBDNHN010000609.1:0-4771 GCA_041688725.1 Gillisia sp. | reverse complement strand
TATTGCTCTGTTTGGAACTATCTCGCCCTCTAAAGGTGAAATTACTTTACCAGAAGCATCTAATTTCAGTCTTTGATTCATCATGAACCTTATTTCTCGTAAATCTGGAGCATTATTCCAGATGCGGACTTCTTCTATCCACCCTGAAAAATGATTAGTAGCATCAGTATTTGCAGAAGTCCATTTTGCTCCTATTGAAGACTGATCGCCTGAACTAATTGTAAGGTTAAAAGTAAACGCAGTTTTTATTCCATCTACATACACTCCTTTTTCAGCGCCCTCAAGTATAACAGCTATGTGGTACCATCTCAAATTGTTGGAATCATATACAGGAGAGCTCATTTCAAATGTTGGGGTAGCAAAAATGGTACCTCCAACAGCTTCAGGTCTAATCCATGCTTCAAAAGCTTTGGCTCCTGAAAAACTGTTATCTATAACTGCCACATCATTATCACCATCAAAATCCAGGGTAGTACAGCTAGCAAGTGTTACGGCAACATCGTCATAACATACACCATCTTGATATTCTACATTCCATCTCAAGACATATGATCCACCAGGACCGTTAAACTGAGCTTTAGAATCATTGACATCTGTAAAATAATCAGCTGCAACAGCTGTTGACCAATCTATACCAAATCCCGTTGGCCCTGACACAATTGTCCAATATTGTACAGCAGCTGTTGGGCCATAATCTCTATATTTTCCTGGTGGTATAAATTCACCTGCTCCAATTTGTGTGTATGTGTAAATTGACCCGGTTTGATCATTATCCATTTTATTTATATCATCTTGAACTGCCTTATCCCAATTCCCATCTCCATTATTATCTATTATAGTAAAGACAGAACTGTTCCAAAGTCCGGCATTATTAAAATCTATATAATTCTGTAGTGGTGTCTTGGTATTATCGTATGCATGAAGACTTACCATATTTCCACATTCAGATTCATCCGAAATAACATCAAAACCTGCATTTGCAAGATGGACCTTTAATTGAACATCTTCGGAACCCTCTGGTGCAAGACTTCTACACCCATTAATAAATGAAGTAACCGTAAATGTTTGGTTACCAGGAGTAACCGGAGTTACAATAATATCATCCGTTCCTGTAATTGGGGTAAGAATTTTATCGAATTGATCGGTCCATTGTACCTGGGCTTGTCCATTGTTATTTGGTAAAGCAAAATTGTCAACCGCCCAAATACTATTTGGTGTTCGTAGAATAGTGAATCTAATTCTTACACAAGGATTTCCAAAGTAAGGGCTTAGGTCGATAATAGTGTGATTTGAACCATTTCCAAAAGCTCCGTAGTTACCAGATTCAATGGCAGGTTGCCCAGTGGTATGTTGTAAATTTGAAGAGGCACGGTCATCGCCATCGATTAAATCGTCCGGAATTGGTTGGTATGTTCCAGGTTTACCGCAATCGAGTGAAATTTCAATTCTAGCAGCACCACCTTGGCTTATTTTGTACGCTTCATCAAACTCAAAAGTTGGATTTTGAAAGGACAAAAGACTAAATTTCGGCGTTTCTATTGATGTAGCTACTAAACCTGTCGCTGGGTCATAGTATTTCGGTTCATTAGTCTGATTACTTATCGCTGTTCCATAGGTAATTCCAAATTTTTTATCACCCGAATCAAAATATTGACCTTGAAAGGTATGACCTTTACTACCGGACCATTGGTTTGGCTTGGTATTGTCACCAGAAGCAGTCCAGCCTCTTATTTTTCCATCGATTAACCAACTATCAGGGTCGTTAGAATTAAGTTGTCCTGTATTGAACCCTCCTCTATCATTAAGTTCGCCTCCTCCAGCATCTACAGTTGAAGAAAATTGAGAAGAATCTCCAATACAAAACTCATCATTGGAAACAGAAACAGGATTTGGTTTGAGGTCAGATGGTATTACACTCACAAACGCATATGCAGAGTAGCTAGGCCCGCATGCGTCGGACGAGGTATCGGCATCCAATACGGCCCGATAAGCCGTTAATCCAGTAAGCCCATTAAATGATAAATTGAGTGAATTTGCATTACCTAGGGAGGTCCAATTGACACCCTTGTCGGTAGAGTATTCCCACCTTATTACATCAGCGGCATTAAATCCCGATGGAAGATACATTTGGCCGAAGCCATCGTGGCAGGCTAAAATTTGACTTGTATCCTCCCCAACAGGTGTAAATCTATTTCCGAATTCATCTTCAGCGTATCCTAAAACCGGCGCCCCGCCCGGGACATATTCTTCGATGGAGATATTAAAAGTTTCTGTAACATCAGCACAACCAGTAGTGGCACCCGATATAAAATTGGTAATTGTAAAAATAGTACTCTTAGTGCTGGCGGATAGATCGATAGTATAATTACTATCCATAACAAGACCAGAACTTGGGGATACACTTAATTGCCCTATTACAGCACCGTCTGCCAATGTCATAATTGGATCTGTAGCGTTGCTGCAATATTCGTTGGCAGAATAACTAAATACTCCAATGGGTTGTGGATTAATGTCAACGTTTACTGTTTCCGTCACAGTTGTATTACAACCAATAGGATTATTAGCTGTAAAAGTTATCTCATAACTGCCGACCGTACTAGAATTAGGGCTTATTTTACCCATTGTATCTATATCCAGGCCCGTTGCAGGAACCACTGAAAATGTCCCAGGCATACCACTCACCAGTACTTCATTAGAAACCATAAGAGTAGGCGAAAAATCGGTGGAATTAGTTTCGCAATACTCTGCCTCACTATATGTAAATGTGGTTATTTCAGGCAGGGCATTAATGGTTATTTCAAAACTTTCTTGTACTTGCGCACACCCTCCTGCAACAGCATCAAAAGTATACAGAATATTGTAAGTGCCGGCTGTACTAGCTGATAAATCTATTTCTCCTGTGGAAGTACTTAAAAATACAACACCAGCTGGGGCGGCGGTAAATGTTCCTCCAGAATCACCCGTGATATTGGGATTAGGGTCTGTGCCATCAGAACAGAATGGAGAGCCAGTATATGAAAAACTAGCATCTGGTTCTTCGCCTATAGTTATAGTAAATTCACGGGACGCCACAGTACAAACAGCTGTATTTGAAGTCGCGTTAAAAGTGTATGTTATAACATATACTCCGGGAACAGTACCATTTGGAGTAAATTCCCCTGTTTGCGAATCGAGAGTTAATTCCGTCTTATCTACTGTAAAAACTCCGGTTCCATTTCCAAGATTGTTTCCTTCTACCGTAGGAGATTTTACAGCGGTATCTGTTTCACAAAATTCGGTAGCAGTATCTGCTAATGTGGAAGTATAGGTAAATGCGGTAAGATCCGGCTGAGGGGTAATAGTAATTTCTTTGGTGTCAACAGCATCTTCACAAATTTGGACTCCGTCCACCTCAAGAATTCCGGTAAGGGTGAAGGTCAAAGTTTCTCCAAGATCGGTAGCCTCCGGAGCATAGGTTGCACCTGTTAAATCTGTAGCATTAGAAATTGTTCCCGCTCCGTTGGTGGTCCATTCAAATTTTGTAGCAAAAGTAGAAGAAGCATCCATCACATCAGGATGAGTGGCTATGTTAAAGGAAGTTGCAGTACTACAAATCTCAAAATCTTCACCTGCGTCTACAGTTGGAATTTCCTTAACTGTTAAATTAACAGGTGTAGAAAAAGCATCATCACAAGTCCCACCTGTTCCCGAAATTACGACATCATAAGTATCAGTATCTGTTAGTTGCGCGTTATCGATTATTAAAGTTTCTGAGTTAGCCCCCGAGATATCCTCTCCATTTTTTCTCCATTGGTAAGTATCAATTGCTCCGGTAGCAGCAATACTAAATGTAACTTCGCTTCCAATACAAACAACCTGAGAAACAGGTTGAGTTTCTATCGAAATATCTTCATTAACGTTAAGAGTTACTTCATTGGAAGTTATAGCTGCACAGGTAGAGCCGTCGCCGACAATTACAAAATAAGTGGCGGCATCATTTAAAGTGGCCTGATTAAATTCCAGAGTTGCTGCTGTTGCTCCCTGAATGGCAGTTCCCGGTGCTGTTCCTTTATACCATTGGTAGGTAAGGTCATCTCCAAAAGCAACAACACTTAAAGTTGCCGGATTGGTAACACATACCCCAACGTTTTGAGGTTGGGTAGTGATCTGTATTTCTTCTTTAATTGTAAGAACCATTGAATCGCTTGCCGCTTCGCAAGGGCCTTCAGGGTTATTTGTAGTATAAGTTAGGATAACTGTGCCACTGTTAATATCAGCTGCACTAGGGGTATATTGAGCATCAGGATCATTATTGGAAAAACCTCCCGATCCGCTAGTAGTCCAGATTCCTGAAGTTGCTCCTCCGCTAAGAGAACCGGCCATTTGAGCAGGTACGTTAGAGCAGGTTGTTAAGTCCGGTCCAGCATTTACAGTTGCAATCGCATTAACAGTAACTGTTTCTGTTATTTGACATCCATTACTGGTCGTGTAAGTTATTGTACTTGAACCGGAAGCAACGCCTGTAACCAAACCGGTAGTACTCACTGTGGCTACCGTTGTATTGGAAGATACCCAGGGATTAACAGAAGCCGGTGTTGCTGATCCACTCAACTGAGTAGTTGAGCCTGCACAAACAGCGAGCGTACCCGTAATCGTAGGTAGCGCATTGACGGTAATTGTAGCTGTTATTTGACATCCATTGCTGTTTGTGTACGTAATTATACTTGTACCGTTAGCAACGCCTGTAACCAAACCGGTAGTACTCACTGTAGCTACTGCTGTATTGGAAGAT
>JBDNHN010000608.1:0-1799 GCA_041688725.1 Gillisia sp. | reverse complement strand
TTCATTTTTAATAGCAGCGAGATTTTCTTCCGTTGAAAATCCCAACGGAGAGATAATAGCATCTTCAAGCAAATAGATTTTCTTCATTTATTCTAATCCCATTTTCATTTTCCAATCTAAAAAAAATTGCGGATAAATAAGTGCCAATTTCCCGACTTCATCTAAAAAAACCTGCACGGTTTCACCTGTACAAACCAGTTTTTCGTCACAAAATACTCTATACCTAAATATAAGTTTAACGGCTAACGTTGGAATGTATGTTGTTTCAACTTTAAAATCATCCCCGTATTTTAAAGGCAATTTATGTACGCAAACAGATTTTACAATAGGTGTGGTATATCCTTGCGACTTTGTATCCAGATAGGAGATCCCATTTTTGATGCAAAAATCTTCCCGGCCTTCTTCAAAATACTTCAAATAATTCCCGTGCCAGACTATTTGCAGCGGGTCGCACTCATTAAACCGCACTTTAATTTCAGTATTGGTTATTAATTGATCCTGATCCATTAATCAACAGTTACGGTTTTCATTTCAGAAGTTGCAATAATTTTGCCTTCTTCGTTAAAGGTTTTAGCCGAAACCAAAGTTACCTTCATCACCTCTGCCAATATTTCCACAAAGGTAGTAATTGTGGTACCTGCCTTGGGCAATTCTATAATTTCCACCGATTTTATGGAACCGATAAAACCTGTTTTAGGTTTGCCTAATCCCGACAGAAATCCCTGATAACCCCGGTGCAGGGACATGCTTTGAGCCATATGTTCTGTTAGACCGGCTTCTGAAAAACTTCTGTTTTCCACAAGAATATTATCAAGAGGAATGGTAAATCCCGTTTTTCCAGTAAGAGCAGTGTATTCATACAAACTGTCAACCATCACAAAAGGATGTTTTTGGGGGATCAGTTCCAGGATTCTCTCCAAATGAATAATAGGTTCTTTGAGTAAATTTTCTGACATGGGTTTGGTTTAGTTGAAATCGTTCCAGTAATCGTAATAATTATACCACTGATGCGGATATTTTTTTACCATCTTTTCCAGATTTTCAAGATAGGCTTTTAAAATTTCTTTTGCTGAATTTTCCTGACCCTGATAAGGTCTGGCGTAAAAATGATAATGGAAATTTTTCTCCCTCATAATATGCACAAACAAAACCGGAATGGAATTCCTGGCGGCCAGTTTAAAAGGCCCCAATGGAAACTGCACTGGTTTTCCCAAAAATGAATGTGTATGGGTTTTTGTGTTTTCCAAATATCTGTCTGCTGCAAATACCAACAATTCGTTATTCTTTAAGGCTTCATTTATCTTTAAAATATGGGTAAAATCATCCTTCACCACAATTGTCTTGATCCTTGATTTTCCGGTAACGGATTCAAGATAACTTTTAATTTGTTTATGCTCCAGATCTGTAAGCACTAAATTTACGACAATAGGATTATTCTTATCGTCAAAAAAATATTTTGCCAGATTGAAGTTGCCAATATGGGCCGTTAGCAAAATCCCTCCCTTTTTTTCCTTCAGCAATTCCCTGATATATTGAATTCCATCAAATTCAAAGGTGTATTTATGCTTCAAGCCGGATGCAATAGCGAGTCTGTCCAGCTGTATCCTTCCAAATGTAAAATAACTTCTGTAAACCTGAAAAGCAGCGCTTAAAACAGGATATTTGAGTCTTTTTCTGAATAGATACCAGGTGCTTTTTGTGGAGTTAAATGAAAAGATGATAAAATAAGCGGCTACAAATAGCAGTACAAAATAAGCCGCATACAAACCGAAGGTTTTTATTATAAAAACATAAATTTT
>JBDNHN010000607.1:0-2670 GCA_041688725.1 Gillisia sp. | reverse complement strand
GTTTAAATTTTTTTGCCATCTGAAAAGGGTATCAGTTAGATAATGTAAAAAATTGAATAAGCAAATTAAGCATTAATTGTTGCGTGCAAAATTACATTTTATAAGTTTAAATAATGGTTTTAATATTATGTTAAATTTAACTAAAAATTTATAAGTAATTTTTATAACTACTTGTTTATGAGTCTCTTAAAATAAAACAGGTGCTTTATTTTAAGAATTAAGATTGGCGTTCGGGATATTAAGGTGCAAATTGAAGGAAAAATAGCTCTCATTTGCAACTTCCCGGGAAGATTTAAATTTATAGTTCCGACTTTGTGAAGGAATAAAATCCGCAGCAATTACTTTTGGAAAAGATGTTTCAAAACTGAGTTGCTGTGCGACTTAAAAACCGAAATGCCTAAAGTTGAGTGGATCTCAATTTTAGGCATTTCGGTGTATTATTAAATTTTCGAAACTGTTACCAATCAAATTTATAGGTGGCTCCCGCCAAAACCTGAATTCCCAGGACCGGGTAATTGGACCAGCGTTGATAACTATCGTTAAGAAGATTGTTCCCCTTTACAAAAACGGAAAGCTGATCATTAAATCTATATCCTGCATTCAAATTTAAATCGACAAAACTTTCCAGGGTCACGATTCTGGTGCTTAAGGCATCTCCAACAAGAAATTCTTCCCTGTCAAACCTCTCTCCGGTAAAAAACAAATTAGCACCTGCATACCAATTTTCGGTGATTTGATAATCGGCAAGTATGGAAGCTTTAAATTCCGGAAAATTCCAGACTTCTTCTTCATTTTCAGGAGAATGGCTAAAATAAGTAGCATTCATTCCCAATTTAAAATTCCGCTTGACATCAACATTTATTTCTCCAAAAAAGGAAAGCGTATTAACATCATCATAAACCGTTTCAAAAGAATTCCCATAGGAATAGCCTTCAGAATTAGAAGGACTGCTAAGATTATGAACAAATAAAGCCTTATTGATCTCTGTTTCATAACTTCCGCGCAAATTATAGGCAACAGAGTTTGACAGTTTTCCTTTTGCTCCTATATATGCATCGTAGCTTTTATCTGTAGGCGTAATATTTAAGGTTGGAGAAACATAAGGATTTTCCTGGGCGAACTCATAGTACGTATTTTGGTCCAGGCTTCCTTCCAGCCCTGCGTATGGAATGAAATATTCTCCCGCCATCCGGTAACTGGCCTGAATTTGTGGATAGATATAAAAACTATTATCATTGGTTTCGGCGTTGAGAGCGTAATAAAAAGAAGCTCCAAGATTTACTGTAAGATCGTCCCTTAAGATCAATAAACTTGGCGTGAACCCAAAATTCATCAGGTTGTAATCAATTTGGGCCGTGTTGTCAAATCCTCTGTCAAATTTTCCGTTAAGCACATCAGCAGTAACTTTAGTGGTGATCAATTCCCCTGCTATATCTACTTCAAAAGTACCATCCGCCTTAAAATTATTTTCGGCAGAATTGAAAGTATCTCCGAAATACCGGTATTTCGCTGAAGCTTTTTCGAAGAACGAATCATATAATTCCAGGTTACCGCCAACATACGCCGAATAATAATTCTGTTGTGGATCTATCCCTCTTACCTCTTCATCTGAAAAATTCATTCCTTCCGGCAGACCATACCAGTTAAATAACTGATGTTGTAGTCCCAGTTCAGTATTCCAGGAATTTTTCCTGTTTTTGGAATTGTAATTTAAATTGAGCTCGGTATCGTAAAATTTATCATCTAAACGCACATTCTCAATTCCACCCTGAGAAGAATTATGAGTAAGGTAAACCCCAAAATTATCGCTCCTGCTCACCTCAAAATTGCTGTAAAATTCTGCAACAATACTGGAATAAGTTCCAAAACCCAGACTTACATAATTGTCAAAAAGTTTAACCCGTTTTGCCTTTTCAACCGTTGTGGCGCGGCCCTTGGACGGAGTAAAAGTCGATGCCACCGGAACTGAAAATATACTGTATTTTACGGGTTTTTTCTCCAAACGCACAGAATCGCCAAGGGAGGGGGTTTCCTTTATTTTAAAAGAGTCATTTACCGAAGGAGTGTATGGTTTTACCACGATTACGGTCTCGTTTCCCAAAGGTTTGTCCTGGGCAAAAAGAACCCCACCGGATAAAATTGAAATTAAAAACAGGCTTCTTTTTATTGAAGGAATTTGCATATAGATGTTCTTAAAGTTAGGATGAATTTTTTTTAGTTGTTGGATTCTACAGACGCATTTGTTTTGGCTTCCATCGCCTTGATCTTATTAAGTTCAGTTTGGGCTTCTTTTACCACCTCAGGATATTCTTTAAAGTTTTTGCTCACATTATCCAGAATATAGGTGGCCTGGTAAGAATCCTTAAGGGCATAGAAGTTTTTAGCCATCAGCACCAAACCTTTTGCACCGTAAAATTTATATCCGGAATAATCCTTTGCCAGTTTTTGAACGGCTTCATTGGATGACTTGAAATTACTTGCTTTATTTTTAAAATAGGCATCATAATAAAGTGCTTCTGCAGCCAATTCTCCTGTTGCAATTTTCAACACCTCGGCATAAGCGGTTTTCGCCCTGCTTTCGTTTCCTGTTTCAAAAGCTGTCCGGGCTATAATTATTTGTGCATCGCTCTTTACGTTATTTTCTATGTTGGAATTGGCTAAAACTTTTTC
>JBDNHN010000606.1:0-2550 GCA_041688725.1 Gillisia sp. | reverse complement strand
ATTTCCTACACCATTGATGATGGCAGAAAAGTAAAAATCACTTTTAATGGAAATAAAAATGAAACCAAAGTGTTGGAAACATTTCAGGCCGAAAGCACTAATTCCTTGGAATTGCAGCGTGAAGGCTGGCAGGCAATTTTGGACAATTTCAAACACTATGTTGAAACATTTGGGAGATTTGAAGCCTTGCATTTTGAGAAAAACATCAATGCTAATGCTAAAAAGGTATTTGAAACCATGCTTGATAAAAAACAATTTGCAGTTTGGACCGCAGAATTTAATCCTGAATCGCATTTTATAGGTTCCTGGGAGCAAGGCTCTAAAATTCTTTTCCTAGGTACTGATGAGGATGGAAATATGGGTGGTATTCTAAGCAGGATCAAAGAAAACATCCCTTATAAATTTATTTCCATAGAGCACCTTGGACTCGTCCAAAATGGCAAAGAAATAACCAGTGGTCCTGAAATTGAAGGCTGGGCCGGTGGATTGGAAAACTATACCTTTAAAGAAGAAAATGGCAAAACCTTGGTTTCAGTTGATGTTGATGTAAATCAGGAATTCAAATCTTACTTTTTGAAAACCTGGCCAAAAGCACTAAAAAAATTGGAAATTATTTGTGAAGCTTAAATAATAATCGATTCAGAAACAAATAGATCATGGCAACAGTTAGCACCTATCTCAATTTTCCCCGAAGTACCGAGGAAGCATTCAATTATTACAAATCCATTTTCAGGACAGAGTTTGCCGGAGAAGGCATCATTCGTTTTAAAGATATTCCCCCTTCAGGGAAATTTCCTCCTTTACCGGAAGCAGATAAAAACCTCGTGATGCATGTATCGCTGCCAATTCTGGGAGGGCATTTTTTAATGGGAACCGATGCGCCAGAATCAATGGGTTTTAAAGTAAAATTCGGCAATAATTTTTACCTCAACCTTTCTCCCGATACCAGGAAAGAAACAAAACGTTTATTTGAAGCTCTTTCAATTGGAGGCTCGGTAGAACAGGAATTGCAGGATATGTTTTGGGGAGATTATTACGGCAGTTGTAAAGATAAATTTGGCGTGGAATGGATGTTTAACTGTTCCGAAAAGGAGTCATCCGGAATAGCAGAGGCTAAAATTTAAAAATCAGCTGTTTTATGAAACAGTTAAAAAAACTTAATGGCTTGTATCATTTTTAATTTAAGGACTGCTTTGGTTCAGGCATTTTAGTCACTCAAAATTGTTCTTCATATAAATAATTCCGTTCATTAGCCTATAAAAAATATAGGGGCTAAAGCCCGGTTCATCTCAATTTTTATCCCCTTACTGAAGTCAGGGGCAATGGATAATATATCTTAATCTTTCCAGAGCTTGAAACTCTAGGGTTTTGATTCAGCATTGTAGTTTTTTCATTTACCCTGAACTTTTGGCTCGTTAATTACTATTTACTAGCTGCAAGAAGCATTATTTAAATAGAGAGATATCAACTCCAAACAACAGCCCCGTCCGATAAAAAATATTGAATTTTACTCATTCTCTTTCCTAAAATGCTCTCCAGATCTTCCAAATAAACCACCTCTTTTTTCAGGAGCAATTCCCCCAAACTTTCCAATTCCGCTTTGTGTTCCAGCAATAATTTTTTAGTTCTTTCATAGGCATTTCTAATCAAAAGCTGCACTTCTTTATCTATTTTTTCTGCCATATTCTCACTGTATGGTTTTCCCAATAAACGTTCATTTTCACCGGTAGAATCGTAAAAACTCATCGGCCCGACTTCATCCCCCAGCCCGTAATATGCCACCATGCTATAGGCTTGCTTTGTAACTTTTTCGAGGTCGTCCAGCGCCCCGGATGAAACTTCGTTAAAAATTATATCCTCAGCCGCACGACCTCCCAATGACGCGCAAATTTGATCCAAAAATTTACTTTTAGAAATTATTTGATGTTCTTCCGGGAGATACCAGGCTGAGCCCAAAGATTTACCACGTGGAATAATGGACACCTTCACCAAGGGGTCTACATTTTTCAAATACCAGCTAACAACGGCATGACCGGCTTCATGATGGGCAATTATTTCCTTTTCCTTAGCGGAAATTATCTTGCTCTTTCGTTCCAACCCGCCAACAACCCTGTCCCTTGCCTCCATGAAATCTTTTTGTTCTATTTTATTCTTTTTTTTGCGTGCAGCGATCAGTGCGGCTTCATTGCATAAATTGGCAATATTTGCTCCGGAAAATCCCGGGCTTAAGGCAGCTAATTGCTCTACATCCACTTTTTCACTTAATTTTAAAGGCCTTAAATGAACTTCGAAAATCTCTTCACGTTCCCTTTTATCCGGAAGCTCCAAATATATATGCCTGTCAAATCTTCCGGGACGCAATAATGCTTTGTCCAGGATATCGCCACGGTTTGTAGCGGCCAGGACTATAACCCCCGTATTGGGACCAAATCCATCCATTTCTGTCAACAACTGATTTAAGGTGTTTTCCCTTTCATCATTTGACTGAAATGAATTCGCTTTGCTTCGGGTTCTTCCAACCGCATCTATCTCATCAATAAAAACAATGCT
>JBDNHN010000137.1:0-8822 GCA_041688725.1 Gillisia sp. | reverse complement strand
CAATACTCCAACAACCGAAGCCAGACCTATCCCTGCCAATGAGAAATTTCCGTAACCAATATGCGCCCCACCAACACCAATTGTCAATATAATGGAAACGATTACCTGGTTTCGGGTTTCAGAAAAATCGGTTTTGGCATCAATTAATGTTTTGATCCCAATACTGGCGATCATTCCAAAAAGCAATAACATGATACCCCCAATAACAGCCTGAGGAATCGTTTTTAAAACGGCGCTCACTTTTCCAACCATAGAAAAAACAATCGCGGTAACTGCAGCAATTCGAAGGATCCTGGGATCGGTAATTTTGGTTAAAGCAATGGCACCGGTAACTTCAGAATAAGTTGTGTTTGGCGGTCCGCCTAAAAAACCCGCAAATGAAGTTGCAACCCCATCACCCAATAATGTCCTGTGCAAACCTGGTTTTTTTACAAAATCTTTGCCTGCAACCCCGCCAATGGCATACATATCGCCAATATGTTCAATAATAGGGGCAATAGCAACCGGAATCATATAAATAATTGCGCCCCAGCTAAATACAGGAGTGGTGAATTCCGGCACGACAAACCATGCGGCTTCGTGTACTGATGAAAAATCCACCAGGCCGGTAATGACAGAGATAATATATCCTACAATAATTCCAATAAAAATAGGGATCAATTTTATTATTCCTTTTGCATAGGTAACAATTGCAATGGCAGTGATCAATACTGAAAGAGCAATGGGCCAGTTTGTTTTTGCCATATCAACTCCTACCGTAGCGAGTGACAGACCAATGATCATAATAACGGGTCCGATAACGACCGATGGAAATATTTTTCCGATGAATTTTAAACCCCATAATTTAATGATGGTTGAAACAACGCCATAAACTATCCCCACTGCTATTAAACCTGATAAGGCACCTGCATACCCATAAAGTTTGGTAGCGGCAATAATAGGCGCAATAAAAGCAAAACTGCTTCCTAAAAATACCGGTACTTTTCCCTTGGTAATAACGTGAAAAATGAGCGTTCCAACCCCTGCTGTAAACAAAGCCACGGCGGGATCAACATCAATTAAGAGCGGCACCAAAACCGTTGCGCCAAAGGCTACAAATAAAAACTGAATACCGACAACAATTCGTTTAGCCGGATTTTTAAGATTCATTGATTTTGGTTGAGGAGGAGTTGGGGGAGTTTGCATAAGAAGATCGAGGTTTAAATGCTCAAAAATAGGGATAATAATTTAACAATCTTTAACAAAATATTGCAAAAATTTGCAGAATGTAAATTGAGGTGACCTATTCCGTTTGATGTTTAAAATCCTATGATTTTTTATGATTAAATGGGTTTTTGTTTGCGGTAAGAATTACCTGTTTAACCCGGATTTCTTAAAATAATTTTAAAAAGCACTTTACTTAATTTGCGAATGGCAGATTCACAGACAAATTTTCCAAATACCTTAATATAGTTGAAAATTATTATTTTGAAACTGATTAACTTCTGCCAACTATTTGAAATTGGTTATCAGCGAAAAAACGGATTCTACACAAAATTTTAAAACTATATTTGCGCTTTGGCAAACTAAGCACAGGTTTCAGCTAAATTTGATATAGGTTTTTTATGAAAGGAGAGAATGAAAAAGAATTAAAAAGAGCGATCACTTCAGAAGAAATTGACAGGTGCATTGATATAATGGCACAACTGATAGAGGATACGGAACAGATCTTTGAGATTCCGAAAGAACAAAGAACCGAACTTTTAAAAGTTGCCGGAATGTTTTCCAGGCCCGACCGCGATGAATTTTCCCGGCGAAAAAAGGACGGAAAAAAAGTTGCAAAACGCAAACTGGAAGCCAAAGATAAAACCGCACGCAAAGAAACAGGAATAAGATCTGCCAGGGAAGCGTTGGTTTTTGTCGCTCCCAAACTGCTCCCAATGGCTCATCTGGCCAATAAAATTGAACTAAAACTGGAGACTCCACGAAAATGCTATGTCTGCAAGACCGAATTTACCAAAATGCATCATTTTTACGATTCTATGTGCATTAGTTGTGGAGATTTTAATTATGACAAACGTTTTCAGAGTGCCGATGTAAAAGGACAGGTAGCAGTTATTACCGGCTCCCGTTTAAAAATTGGATATCATATAAGTTTGATGCTTTTACGTGGAGGAGCAACCGTGATTGCGACTACCCGTTTTCCGGTAGATTCCGCATTGAGGTTTTCAAAGGAAGAAGATTTCTCAGAGTGGGGGCACCGCTTAAAGATCCACGGACTCGATTTACGGCACATTCCAAGTGTTGAGATTTTTTGCGATTTTATAGGTCAAAAATATGAGCGATTGGATATTCTCATCAACAATGCGGCTCAAACCGTACGGCGACCGGCCGGATTCTATCAGCATTTAATGGCTAATGAAGAACGCCCGATTGCTTCCTTACCAGAATTCGCTCGAGATCTTTTAGGAGATCACAGTAACTGCTTAGAGGAACTAAAAGTAATAAAAGCGGGAACTTCTTCTAATGCCAATATGCCGGTTACCTGGCACGGTCCCGAACCCGGAATTGGATTGCGGGCTTCGGCTAAATTATCCCAGATCCCTTATAGTTTTGACAATAGCCTTGTTGTCCGGGAAGTTTTTCCGGAAGGGAAACTTGATGCCGATTTGCAACAAGTGGACCTCCGAAAAACAAATTCCTGGCGCTTGAGACTCGGTGAAATAGAAACCACCGAAATGCTGGAAGTGCAACTGGTAAATTCAGTGGCACCCTTTGTGTTGTGCAACCTACTTTCAGAAATTATGAAAAAGGACAACACAGGAAAAAAACACATCATTAATGTTTCGGCCATGGAAGGGAAGTTCCACCCGGTTTTTAAGGAAGATCGACATCCACATACCAATATGGCAAAAGCCGCTTTAAATATGCTCACGCACACTTCTTCCGGGACTTTGGCCAAGGATGGGATATTTATGAATGCGGTAGATACCGGCTGGGTTACAGATGAAGATCCCGCCGCACTGGCAAAGATGAAAGCAGAAAGGGACGATTTTCAACCTCCGCTGGATATAGTAGATGGAGCCGCACGGGTGATGGATCCTTTATTTGATGGGATCAATACCGGAAAACACTGGTGTGGAAAATTCCTGAAAGATTACAGGCCTATTCGCTGGTAGTTTGGGTGTTACTAAAACTAGGATTAAAAACAGAAAAGGTTTTTTGATTGACAATCAATTACATATTATTCAAAATAAAGGTAAAAAAAAGAGGCTGTCTTCATAAGACAGCCTCTTTTTAGTAAAATTCAAATTAGTTTATAATACCAATAATGGCGCAATAATCCCAATACTTAATCTTCCTGTATTTCTGTCTACAGATGAAAACTGAGTTTTTGAAAAATTAGAGTAGTCGTATTTTCTGGCTACATAACTGGCATAAAACTTCAAGTTTATATCTTCAAAAGGCGAATATTGTATGGTAGGAATTAACCCATAAGTAGTAACCAATTTCTCGCTTGAACTACCGTCAAATTTAGCATATGTATTGTTTGTCATAACCGATAAAAGTAAGTTAACATTAGGCTGAATTTGATATTCTGCTCTCAACCAATGTTCAACATACTTAACATCTTGTGCCGGTGCTTGAAAGTCTCCTGTGGTAATGATACGCGTAGCAATCCCTTTATTATCTAAATCTTCCAGACTGTATTGAAAATCATACATAAGTGTAAGCTTATTTAAATTCAACTTATTACCTAACACAAAATAGTTCATCACTTTATCTTTAGCTTCAGTGAAGTAACTGTAACTGTAAGCTGTTTCCAGTTTTCCTCCAAATAAGCTTCCTCTCCAAGAAGTTACAAAAGCCAAAGGTGCTTTCGCAGCTGTAATCCCGGAAAGATCATATCCTTCATATTGAACATCTAACGATTTTGTTCTGGTATTTAATGCTTGAAGTCCGAATTTATTATTTCCGCCTTTCAAAGTATGAGAAATACCTGCACCTATCAAATAGTTGTCTGCATATTCTATAAGGTCATTATATTCCAAAATATCAATCGGATTAAAGTCCAACTCCCATCCACCCCAATCGGCAGATTGTTTACCAACTGTAAGTTTAGTTTGAGGTGAAAGTGTGAAAACTAAATAAGCAAGATCCGTTGATCTGCTCATACCGTCAAGATCTCCCACTTTATGCTCGCGGGTATATCTGTCTCGAAATCTAAAGCTTACCTTTTCATGTATTTTACCTTTAACTTCCAAACGGAATTGATTGGCAGAAAAGTTAGAGCTTTCATACTCTCCCTCTTCAAATCTGTTGTCAAATGCTAAACGGGTATTAAAAATAACATCGACATTTTTTAATAAAGATTGTTTTGCTACAGGAATTAATGACTCGTATTCCAAGTCTGATTTATTTTCTTGGGTTTGCGCAACTGCGACAATTGGCAATAAAATAACTACTAAATAAACAAAATATTTTTTCATTTTAAATTTTAAATTTTATAATATTAGGAATCCTAATAGGAATCCTAATAGGAATCCTATGGCGACGGCAACAATTGTAGAGGCAAAACCAGGACGATTAAAACTGTGATTAACAACGTACTTTCCAATTTTTGTACTTCCTGTTCTGTCAAAATTGATGGCTGCCAATAATGTTGGATAACCCGGTAATACGTAGAAACTATTTACGGTAGGAAAGGAAGCTATTAAGACTAAAGGGGATAACCCCAAAGCAATACCCAGCGGTATCAAAGTCTTAACCGTGGCAGCCTGACTAAACATAATAATTCCCAAAGCAAATAAGGCTATGGCAAAAGTCCAAGGATATGCATTTACAACACTCCCCAATGATTCTTTAATAATTCCCGAATTGTTTTCCATGAAAGTAGAAGCCATCCACACGACACCAAAAACGGATATCGTAGCCGATGCCATAGAACTGAACAGGCTAACCTGAGTAACTGCAACCGCACTGGTTTTTGTAATTAGCATCATAGCGGCAGAAGCAGCTAATGTAATCAGACAAATAACAGTAACCATTGAAACGGTCCCGTCACTCTTAACAACTAAGTCTTTTTCTCCTGGTCCGAAATTTGGCAGTAAATCTGGAAAGGCCCCGGCAATTACAATAAGCAGAATTGCTACACTAAAGATCATCACAGAAGTCCTGGCTCCAGGTTTAATTTTATTTCCATTACTTTCTGAACTGGAATCAATGCTTTTTGCAAACTCAGGATCTTTCATTTTTTCCAGAAAAATTGGATCCTCATCTAATTCCAAGCCTTTTTTCCTGACAACAAAACAAGCGGCCAATGTTCCTAATAAACCTGCTGGAATAGAAATAATCATAACATCAAAAAGGGCTCCCGAATAACCTAACAGTACTACAATAGCAGCCGTACATGCGCTAATTGGACTTCCGGTCAGCGCTAAGTGAGAAGCAATAACCGAAGCACTTAAGGGGCGTTCCGGGCGGATTCTTTTTTTAGTTGCAACTTCAGAAATTATAGGTAATATGGAATATACAATATGAGAAGTTCCTGCAAACAAACATAAAACATAGGTTGCAAAAGGAGCAATAAAAGTAACGTTTGAGGGGTTATTTCTAATTACCTTTTCGGCTAAACTAACCAGATAATCCAAGCCACCTGATGCCTGAAGCGTTGCGGCAGTGGTGACAATGGCAATAATAATTAGCATAACATCCAAAGGAGGTCCGCTGGGTTTCATATGAAAGGCAAATACAAAAATCACCAATCCAAATATTCCCATTACTCCAAGACCAATCCCTTTCATTCGAGATCCAATAAGGATCATAACTAGAAGAACTGCAAATTCAATCCAAAACATAAGCTAGAAATTTAATTTATTTACCACTTGTGGTTTACAATCAAAAGTGAAGTTTTTAAATAAGGAGTCATTTTTCAATGACTCCTTGTCTTCTTAGATTTTATTCTTAATATTCGAAAAAGTTGCTTTGGATTTTAGCGCGATCACTGGTTTCCATTAAAGATAACATCAATAAAATTCTCGCTTTTTGAGGATTAAGATCGTCTCCAACTACAAAACCAAGTGCAGCATCATCTACTTCATTATGCAATGTAATTCTACCTTCTCCCGCTCTATTAGAACGACAAACAACAATCCCTTTTTTAGATGCATTTGCAAGTGACTTACCAACTGCAGCATTAAAATTACCATTACCCATACCGGCATAAACAATTCCCTTAACATCTGTATTCAAAAGGGCATCAACTGTAATAGGACTTGCATCGGCATATCCGTATACAATTTCAACTTGAGGTAAAGAGGTTATTTTGGTTACATCGAATTTTTTTACAGGATTACGAAGTGATTTATAGTAGTAATTTACTTTTCCGTCATATATTAAACCAATTGGTCCGAAATTACGGGAATGAAAAGTTGAAGTACTAGTGGTAATTGTTTTTGTTACATCTCTAGCATCAAAAACCAACTCATTCATTGCTACTACAACCCCTTTACCCTGGCTTTTAGAATCTGAAGCAACCATTATTGCATCCAATAAGTTTTTATTTCCATCCTGACTCATTGCTGTAGAAGCACGCATCGCTCCAACCAGAACAACCGGTTTGTCAAACAATACTGTTAAATCAAGAAAAGTTGCTGTTTCCTCCATAGTATCGGTACCATGAGTAATTACAATCGCGTCTGCAGAATTTTCTGCAAAAATCTCGTTTATTCTTTTTGAAAGTTTCAACCAAACTTCAACGCTCATATCCTGGCTGCCAATTTGAGCAATTTGCTCTCCTTTAACCTGGGCTAATTTGTGAATTTGAGGTACAGCACTTAATAAAATATCTATCGGCACTTTTCCCGCAGTATAAGCAGCTTTTGTTGCTGATTCTCCTGCACCGGCAATAGTACCTCCAGTTGCAAGAATGGTAACTCTTGGCAATACCTTAGTACTAACATCTTTGGTTTGGGCCTGTGTTTGTATTGTGGAAACAAACAAAAACAGTACTAATATTCCCTTTTTAATAAAACTAGTATTCATAATTAATTGATTTTAAATTATTATTATTGTTTATGCATTTATATACTTAGGGGTAATTAAATTTTCTCTTTTCTTAGATTTTATTTCATAATTTTTGCTATTATTTTATACAAAGTTGGGTCGGAATTAAAGACTAGAATATGACCATTGTCAGTTTTTTTGGTTCTTTCCCCCAATACAAAAACTATAACGGTTTCGTAATTTTAATTATTTAATTTATTAATCTGACAACAATTTTGCCAAAAATCAACTTATTAACACAAAAACTCCTGTTTGTGTATATGTAATTTTTTGTTCGAATATGGACAAAAAAACCTCCACCCAGACATGTTTTTATTTATGCTAAAACTTTAAGCAATTGCTAAATAACGATGAAAAATGAGTTGAAAATTTGACGAAAATCAAGTTGAAAATATACTTCGCTTTCAACTAAAGATCTTTTAGGAATAATGACGTGTTTTATCAAAAAAACAACAAATAAAAGATCAACTCTTTATTTGTTTTATATGTAATTTGAAATTAATACACCCTAATAGTCCAAACAACGAATTTAATAAACAAAAGGTTCTTTTTTTATTGAATTAATAAATTTACAAACACTTGAAAAAAGATAAATGTGATTAAATATTAAATAAAGCGGTCGAAGATGATGAAGTTTTTTTCTGAACATCAAATACTAATATTTCCATGATATTTGTTCGGGATAAAATTAGTTTGTTCCTAAAAATTTGAAAGAAATATCAATAAACTCGCCAAGGAAGTTGTGCGGGGTAAAAGTGGGAGAGGAGGGGCTTATTCATTTGATTTATCCCGAATATTTTTTTATAATTTTCAGTTTAATTGCATAAATTTTAAAATTTTGCTTAAATAGTTGTAAATAATTTGGTACAGACTTTGGTAACTAAAAAGTTATTAATCTAAATTTCCATTCTATGATACAAAAAAGTATAATGACATTGATGGTTATGTGTAGCCTTCTCTTTATAAATACTTCAGATGTTCTTGCCCAGAATAATCACAAGGATAAGAAGGAGCATAAAAAAGGGAATCACAATACTGAGGATTACTATAAGGCAGATCGAAACTATAAGGGAAATAATGAAGTTATACTAGGACGTGTGATTTTTCCCCGCACCGGATCGCATTCCCCGCGTAAATTAAAAGGCGTTCCCAAAGGCCATTATCCACCACCGGGAAGTTGCCGAATTTGGTACCCAAATCGTCCGCCCGGACATCAGCCACGCGCAACAAGTTGCAATAATGTATACAAGGTAAGATTAGAACCGGGAGCTTTTATTTTACACGGTGACCGTGCTTATGATGCCGATTATAACTGGAGAGAAGCGGAACGTCGTCGTCCGGGATCTATTGAAAGGGATATTTTAGACATTTTATTTCCCCTCAGTCGTTAAGGAAGCTCTTAAAAATAAATTAAACAGTATGAAATGAGCATAACGAAAACACGATACAAACACCGATGAAGATATGGGAATTACATATGACCTATAAAAAACAATAAGAATCTACATATGAAAAAGCCACTTTAACGAGTGGCTTTTTCAGTTTATAAAATGCGCTGTAAACTTTCTTATATAAATAGTTCAACCAGTACTCGTCCAGCCGGGTTTTTCAAATAAAAAAAGCCTGCAAATCTTTACTTGACTTACAGGCTTTCTTAATTTAAGATGTTTTTGACTAGTAAGCCATTGTTACAATTTTCTCTACATCTGAAGGTTTTAAACTTTTATGTTCCCCCAAACCTAACCAGCCGCGTTCGGTAAAACGTTTTGAGATCAGTT